>NZ_PNDF01000035.1:0-9999 GCF_005887195.1 Pseudoalteromonas sp. S1650
TACCAACTGAGCTAGTGCCGCTTTCTTTATCTTGGGGGCTATGCCCTCTCAACACGGACGCATTCTACAGAGATTATTAAACGCGTCAATATAAAAAATGCTAGTTTTGAACTGTTTGCTTATTTTTTATCTAAAACGGTGTGTAATTAAACGTTTAGGATCAATTTTTGGTCAATTCTGACCATGCCGCTATTAAATACTGCAACATAGAACTAAGCGTTAAGAATGTTGCGACGTACAAAAGGCCATAACTTAAGTAGATCATCCATGTATCAAACTGCCAGATCAAACCAATAATGGCTAGCATTTGTGCCGCAGTTTTAAACTTGCCCATGTTTGATACAGCTACGTTGTCACGTTTACCCTGCTCTGCCATCCATTCGCGTAAGGCAGAGATAACAATTTCACGGCTAATAATCACTAATGCCGGAATAGTCATATACAAACTTTGATAGTGGCTTGATAAAGCAACCAGTGCTGCACACACCATTACTTTGTCAGCGACAGGATCTAGGAACGCACCAAAAGGCGTTGACTGATTTAAACGACGCGCTAGATAGCCATCAAGGATATCTGTGATTGACGCAAGCCAGAAAACAAACGCAGCTGCAAAAAATGCCCATGAAAAAGGCAAATAAAATATCACCAAAAAAATGGGGATAAGAAAAAGTCTAAAGGTTGTGAGTGTGTTTGGAATATTCCACATAACTACTTGGAGATGTCTTTTTTTACTATATTCGCACGAAGGCTAAGCCTTGTCATGCAAATGATTAAATATCTTTTCAGCCATTTCAGGGCTGATCCCAGGAACTTGTTTTAATTGGTCTATATTAGCAGCTTTTACCCCTTGCATGCCCCCTAAATATTTTAATAATGCTTGTCGGCGTTTTTGTCCTACGCCGGTAATTTCTTCTAACAATGATTGTGTGCGTTGTTTTTGTCGTTTATTACGATGCCCTGCAATAGCAAAACGGTGCGACTCATCACGAATATGCTGAATTAAATGCAGCGCTGGCGCATCTGAATCAAGTGGTATTGTTTTACGTCCGCCATCAATTAATAGCGTTTCTAAACCTGGTTTTCGACTAGTACCTTTTGCAACACCTACCAACAATGGCATTTTATTATGCGGCCAGTTTTCAAAATATTGCTCAGCACGAGATAATTGACCTTTACCACCATCGATAAAGATGACATCTGGAATTTTTTCTTCATCGACAACTTTGTTGTAACGTTTATTAAGTGCAAATTCCATCGCAGCATAATCATCACCACCTGTGATGCCAGTAACATTAAATCGGCGATATTCTTTATTATTTGGCCCTTGCGAATCAAACACCACACAACTTGCTACCGTGTTTTCACCCATTGTATGGCTGATATCAAAACATTCCATGCGATTAATATCATCTAGACGTAATGTTTCTTTTAATTGTGCGTAACGTTTATTAATGGAGTCTTGGGTACTTTGCTTAACACTAATGCTATTAAGGGCATTTTTATTAGCAAGCTTTAAATACTGTGCCCGCTCACCGCGATTAGCAACTTTTAAACTCACTTTACGTTCAGAGATAGCCGTAAGCGCTTCACTTAATGGCTCACTTTCTTCAATACTGAACGGTAAGATAATTTCTTTGGCAATACGCCCCGTTGCACCGGGTGCTAAATAATATTGACCTAAAAACGAGGTTAGAATTTCTTCTTCACCGGAGTCTTTTGGTACTTTAGGGAAATAAGTTTTACTGCCTAGCACTTTGTGGTCGCGGATCATTAATAAGTGAACCGCATTTAAACCATTTAAATGCGCAAAACCCACTACATCCATTTCGGCATGATTACCTGAAATAGATTGTTGCTCCTGCATTTTTCGAAGCAACATGATTTGGTCACGGACTTTGGCCGCAAGCTCAAATTTAAGTTCTTTACTTGCTTGCTCCATCTTTGTGACTAAATCGGCGATAACTTCATGAGATTTACCCAGCAAAAACTTACGGACAAAATCAACTTCTTGTTGGTACTCTTCATCGGAGATTTTATTTACACACGGTGCTGAGCAGCGCTTTAACTGATATTGTAAACAGGGACGGCTTCTCGCTCGATAATAGGCATCTTCACATTGGCGAACCGGAAAAATTTTTTGCATTAAACGCAAACTTTCAGAAACCGCTCCCGCACTTGGGAATGGACCAAAATATTCGCCTTTAATTTTTCGGCTACCACGATGAAAAGCAAGTCGCGGGTGCTTATGATCAGTTAACAGAATATATGGATATGACTTATCATCTCGCAGCAAAATATTATAACGAGGCTGATATTTTTTTATTAGATTGTTTTCGAGTAGTAAGGCTTCGGTTTCGGTGTTAGTCAGGGTGACTTCAATACCGCAAATATTACTGACTAAGACACGCGTTTTACTATCAGTTACATTGCTACGGAAGTAACTACTGACACGCTTTTTTAGATTTTTTGCCTTACCGACATAGATAACTTGCCCTTCACTATCAAGCATTCGGTAGACACCGGGCTCACTTGATAGTGTTTTTAAAAAACGGGCTGGTTCGAAATCAGACATTGAGCAAATTAATGCGAGCTATCAATGTCGATCATTTTATGACGAATTGCTAAATGGGTAAGTTCAACATCCCCACCTACATTTAGCTTTTCAAACATGCGATAGCGATAGCTATTCACCGTTTTTGAACTGAGGTTCAAACGCTCTGCGATGTCTTGCGCTTTCTCACCTTTAGTGATCATCAGCATGATTTGCAGCTCACGCTCGGACAAACTCTGGAAAGGGTTTTCATCTGTTCGCCCACTTACCTGGGCAAGCGCAATTTGCTGCGCAATTTCAGGCGCAATATAACGTTGTCCTGCATTCACTGCACGAATGGCGTTAACCATTTCATCAGAACCGGCACCTTTAGTCAGATAACCGTGTGCACCGATTTGCATTACTTTACTTGGGAATGGGTCTTCACAATGCACAGTAAGCACAATAATTTTTACATCTGGGCAATAACGACAGATTTTCTTTGTCGCTTCTAAACCGCCAATACCTGGCATATTCATGTCCATCAACACGATATCTGGTGAATGTTGACGGCAAAATTGCACCGCTTCTTCACCGGTTTTAGCTTCACCCACCACTTTAAAACCGCGAACATCATCAAGTATACGTCTGATCCCTGTCCGTACAAGTTCATGGTCATCAACTAAAAGTACATTAATCAATGGAACACCCTCAAATAACCAAATAGCTGCTTTCGCACAATTTAATGTGCCACATTAGCACAGAAAAAGTGAAACGATAAATCAAAATATCGTTTCACTAATTAAATTTAAGCAGATGCTTTCTCGCTGAAACGATCAACCCATAGGGCAATGATACCATCACCTGTTACATTACAGGCAGTACCAAAGCTATCTTGTGCTAAATAAAGTGCAATCATTAATGCAACCGCACCTTCATTAAAACCAAGCATACTTGTTAAAAGACCCAATGCCGACATAACTGCTCCACCTGGTGCGCCAGGCGCTGCAATCATTACAACGCCTAGCATCATAATAAATGGCAACATACCAAATAACGATGGTACATCCATATTCGGTGATAAGAACATGACAGCCATTGCACATGTCACAATCGTAATTGTTGAGCCCGATAAATGGATAGTTGCACATAAAGGTACTGTAAAGTTAGCCACATCTTCTTTTACGTTATTTGCTTTGCTTGAGCGAAGTGAAACTGGAATTGTTGCTGCACTCGACATTGTACCTAAAGCAGTAAAATAAGCGGGTAGCATATTTTTTACAAGCTCTAAAGGATTACGCTTTAGTAAAAGGCCTGTAGATACATATAAAACAGTAAGCCATAGCCAATGCATAATTAATGCAGCTAGCAAAACAATACCAAATGTTTGCAGCGTATCAACCACCGTACCTGCAACGGTCATTTCCGCAAATACACCAGCAATGTAAAAGGGTAACGCAGGAATAATTACTTTTGCTAGTAAGCCATCAATCACATCACGGCCTTGATCAGATACTTTCTTTAACGTATCAAGCTGTAATTGGCTCATACCAATACCAAAAATGAACGCCGCAGCAAGTGCTGTCATGACACTCATAAGTGGTGGGATTTCTAAATCAATAAAGCTGCCCACTTCGGTAGCAACTTCAGCCTCAAACGTTAAACCGCCGTCAAATAATGGGATCATAGCGCTAACAAGTAAAAACGCTAAGGTTCCAGCAATAACGGTTGAACCATATGCAAAACCAACTGTTTTTCCTAACAAGTGGCCTGACCCTTTTGGTAAACCAGCAATACCTGATGCGATAAAAAATAAAATAATTAATGGAATGGTAAAGGTGATCAACTGACCTATTATTTCTTTTACTGTGTAAAGGAGTTCAACACCTGTTAGTGGCACATATAAGCCCACTAAAATACCGGCAACAATACCAGCAATTAATTTTAGAATTAAATTCATAACGATCACTTCAATTTTTAGGTGGTAATCTTTTACCACGTTTTAGTTTACTTTTGTTATAAAACAGCCAAATTAACGTTTAACTGCGCAAATTACCACCACAGCTTGTTAGAATCTAATTTGAACGTAAATATATGCGCCCTGTCGCGTTGCATTTGTTAACAAAGTTGCAAATTAATAACATGCTCGCAGTTTTGAATACCCGTATAGTGCTTATGTATAAATCAATGTTAAGTGCCGCTCTATTGAGCGTGCCTTTTACCAGCTTGGCCACCAGCCAGCCTGTCACCCTTCCTTTTATTGCAGAGCAGGCAACAATCGACGGCCAGCTTAATGAACCAAGTTGGCAACGTGCCAAAAAAATTACCATAGGCAACGTTACTTGGCCTTACGAAAACAGTAAAAGCCCCGTCACCACCTACGCTTATGTTTATGAGGATGGCGAAACACTCTATGTAGGCTTTGAAGCGAGAGATCCGAACCCTGAACTTATTCGCGCCTTTTATCGTGATCGTGATGCTGCCTGGGATGATGACTTAGTTGGCCTAAAAATAGATTCATACAATAACTCTCAATTAGCCTATCAATTTTTTATTAATCCTCTTGGCGTACAACAAGATTCAATAGAAAACGAACTGACCAAACATGAAAGCTCATCATGGGATGGTATTTGGGATAGCGTCGGTATTATTCATGATAAAGGCTATACAGTTGAAGTGGCCATTCCATTACGCGTATTGAATTTTGACGACAGCGTAGCGACTAAAACGATGGCAATAGAGTTTTTACGCTTTTTACCGCGCAGTGAACGGTTACGTATCTCAAATATGCAGATTGACCACGGGAACAATTGTTGGATTTGCCAAATGCCAAGTTACCAAGGCTTTGAACAAGCAAAGCAAGGCAATAACGTAGCGATTATTCCATCTTTGGTGCTTGGCAAAAATGAGACCCGTGATATTGATGGCTCTCAAGTAGCTGATTGGGAGTCACAGAACAATACTGAAGCCAGCCTAGATGTTAAATGGGGGATCACCCCAGATATCACCTTAAATGCGACGATTAATCCTGACTTTTCTCAGGTTGAAGCAGATGTTGCACAATTGAGTGTGAACAATAACTTTAGTTTATTCTTCCCTGAAAAGCGTGCCTTCTTTTTAGATAACGCTGACTACTTTGCCTCTACACTTAACCTTATTCATACCCGTAATATTGCCCAGCCAGATTACGGCACGAAAATCACCGGCAGCAAAAATGGTCATACATTTGCCGGCTTCATTGCCAATGACACGCAAACCAATGTGTTGATCCCTGGAAATTTAGGTTCATCTCTTGTCGCCCTAGACGAGAAAAGTGAAAACGGTGCCCTGCGTTATCGATACGATTTTGAATCAGGCTTATCACTTGGGTCAACTGCAACACACAGACAAAGTGATGACTATAAAAACACAGTTTATAGTTTGGATAGTAAATACAAACCAACAGTAAACGATGTGTTCTTAGTGCAAGTATTAAAGTCACAAACGCAATACAGCCAAGATTTTATCGACGAGTTATGTGATGGTGATAACTGCTCACAACCCGAGCAAGTGAGTTGTGAATTAAATAGTGACTGCGACTACAACGAAGGTGTACTTCGTGTTTTAAGTAAAGAACAGCAATCAGGTACTGGTTACTACCTAAAGTATCAACACGACGAGAAGTACTGGCGCGCATTTGCCGATTATAATTACCGCGATGCTGATTTGAGAGCTGACTTAGGCTTTATCTCACAAGTTGATTTTAAAAAGTTTACGACTGGTGGCGAATACCGCTGGTATGGCGATAAAGGCAATTGGTGGAATCGCGCAAACCTTTATGCCGATTGGGATATTACTCACAACGAAAATAATGAACTTCTCGAAAAAGAAGCACAAACCAGCTTTTCAGTAAGCGGCCCGTTACAAAGCTTTTTTGAGGTCTCTGTTGAGCATCGTAATCGCACTGGCCTTCGCCACGACAAATCACGTTTAGATATCGACGGCAACACCGACTTGTTTAGCGAAAATGGCGTTGGCTTGTACAGTGACTTTAAACCCACCGCTGGGGTATTTGCTTCTTTATATATGTACACAGGTAATGCCGTTGATTTAGCTAATAACCGCGTTGGTGATAAGTTCCATATACGCCCTGTGCTGAATATGAACCTTGGTAAGCATTTTGAAGTGCGTTTACGTCATACTTATGAGCAACTTGAAGCCGATGGCAGTGAAGTATTTACCGCCAATTTAAGTGATGTGCGTTTAACTTACCAATTCAACGTGAATAGCTTTTTACGCCTTGCAGTCATTTATACCGATTTAGAACGCAATCAGGCTAATTACATAGATGATGTTGATAGCCAATATAAAAAGTTAGCCACTCAGCTACTGTATTCTTACAAGCTGAACCCGCAAACTGTCTTCTTTGCTGGTTACTCTGATAATGGCTATCAAGATGATGAGCTGTCATCAATGACTAAAGAGCAGCGTACGTTATTTGCCAAGTTTAGCTACGCTTGGTTGCTTTAAGACCCTATTAGCGCACCTTTTGGTGCGCCCTCCCCTTACTTTGTTTGCTTGTTCCTAAACTATATTAATTCCAACTGAAACTCGCACCTTGAGATGGTTTGGGTATCTAAGCCTATTCGCTATATGTTATAGCCAAACTTTACTTTCGTTTTTTATTCACCACAGTAAAGTGTGACTATTACAGATCAATAGCCTAAGCTCATTGATCACGATTGAATAAATTGCTTCCAAGGGAACAGTATGTCTAACATTTTTGAAGATAATTCATTAACGATTGGTAATACACCAATTGTAAAGCTTAACCGCGTAACATCAGGTAATGTTTTTGCTAAAGTAGAATCACGTAACCCAAGCTTCAGTGTTAAATGCCGTATTGGTGCTTCAATGATCTGGGAAGCAGAAAAGTCAGGTGTCTTAACTAAAGACAAAGAGTTAATCGAGCCGACTTCAGGCAACACTGGTATTGCACTAGCATTTGTAGCGGCTTCTCGTGGCTACAAACTAACTCTAACTATGCCTAACACAATGAGCCTTGAGCGTCGTAAATTATTAAAAGCGTTAGGTGCTAACCTAGTTTTAACTGATGGCGCTAAAGGCATGAATGGCGCAATTCAAAAAGCAAAAGAAATTCAAGCAAGTGAGCCTGAAAAGTACATTCTTTTACAACAGTTCGAAAACCCAGCTAACCCAAAAATTCACTTTGAAACAACAGGTCCTGAAATCTTTGAAGCAATGGACGGAAAAATCGACATTTTCGTAGCAGGTGTTGGTACTGGTGGTACTATTACAGGTGTTAGCCGTTACCTTAAACTAGAGAAAGGCTTAAATGTACAATCGGTTGCTGTTGAACCAACTAACTCGCCAGTTATTAGCCAAACTTTAGCTGGTGAAGAAATTAAACCGGGCCCTCATAAAATCCAAGGTATCGGTGCAGGCTTTATCCCTGGCAACCTTGATTTAGAAGTTGTAGATGCTGCAGAGCAAGTATCAAATGAAGATGCCATTGCCATGGCTCATGAACTGATGAAAAACGAAGGCATTTTAGTGGGTATTTCTTCAGGTGCCGCAGTAGTTGCTGCAAAGCGCCTTGCTGAAAAACCTGAAAACGCAGACAAAAACATTGTGGTAATTTTACCAAGTGCAACTGAGCGTTACTTATCAAGCCCATTATTTGCTGAAGAGTTCAGCGATAAAGAGCTTGTTCAGTAATCACCAAGAATCTCTTAGTTTTTAAAAAGGATGCAAACATGCATCCTTTTTTATTATCCTAAATAAATAAAACTATTAATTTTACCGAGTTAACTTTACATCATGCTCATTTAGTCACACACTTTATTTTAAGTTCACTCGAAAAACTACAACAATGAAAAATATACTTTTAATTTTTATCCTTTTAAGTAGCAGCATTCTTTCTGGTTGCGGCTCTGAAGATGCACCAAAAGGTGAAAAAAACACCCCTGGTAACGTAGCGACCCTCTATTTTGATGCTTTGTATAACCAAAACGATTTAAATAAAGCGATGGAATACGCCACGCCGAAAATGGCGCGAATTATGAAATCTTATGGTACCGCTGGGCAGTTCACTCGCAACTTAGTCAATATGCAATACGATGAAGTGGTGATTGAAGTCGATATGACTAACATGAGCTTGCGCGAACAGTATGGCGATAAAGCCAACATCAATTTGATTTTTACGGGTTATTTTAATGGTAAGAAAATTGATGATATGCGCAGTGTGAAAATGATGCGTAAAAAAGGCAATTGGTACATAGAAAAAATAAATGCCGATCCGTTTGCGCGATAATTGATTACTAAAACTAAAAAGGGCCTGATGGCCCTTTTTTGTTTTAGAGTATTACTGCGAACTGATATTCGTATTACTCTTCGTCAAACTCTTGATGTTGACGCTGTGCAGGACGCGCTAAGATTTCAACATAAAACGATGTAAGCTCTTTTGCTTCAATATCGCTAATACATTTATTAATCTCTGCCACGTGAACGACATTGGCCTCATCCGCTGATTCACCAAACTTACAGTCAAACGCCCAATAGTCGGCACCTGCTGGGAGTGTTTTATTACGCTCACGTTTCAAGTATTTTTTTACTTCGTGCTTGGCTGCATCAACCATACGAGGGTATTTAATTTTCTCGTGGTTTAGCGTGAATGTTTTCTTCATTATAGTCCTAGTAACTTGGTTCAATGACAATGGCATTAAGCCATAGACTGCTATTATAACAAGCGCATCTTAATTTAGCTGTACTTTTTATTAAGTTTATTCATAGTCTATGACAATTCGATTAAGCCTCGAATGCTAAGCTGTCGCCAAATGCAAAGGTTGATGTATCGCCTCATTACTAAGACTATCATAAAATGCGGCAGCGTCGATTTGTGGGCGCTCAACGGGTTTGTTTTTTTCATAAAAGCGTTTTCTAACTGCTGGCTCACAGTTATCAATCACTTCTAGCGGCACATGTTGCTTATCATCACGAACATTCAAAGGCTCTGGATTTAAGCAATGACGTAATTTTATATCTGATAAACCACCTTGCAATAGTCTAAATGCATTTTCTTGCCCAATTAGCATGTCAAACTGTTCGGGAGCTAATGGTTGTGTAGGACCAGCACCTAATTCAGTACGCAGAGCAGACTCAGATACTTCAGGATTGCTTAATTCAGTTTTTGGTAGGTGAAACTGGCTAAAATCGAGCGCATCATGAGAAAGCATTGCGAGTAATAAAGCAAACTCTCCAGAGCGGTGCTCGTGAACACTTTTATTTAGACGATTATCGAGTTGACTCTCTGTGAGCAACAAACCATCAATTTGCATAGTCTTTAGCCAAATAGTTTCTTGATTAACCAGTTATCGGCATTTATGCATTTTTCTTTAGTTTTTTTCTTTACTTAAAAAATCAGTTTGCTATTATCAGCGCCGTTGCATTGGAGGGGTTCCCGAGCGGCC
>NZ_PNDF01000036.1:0-53368 GCF_005887195.1 Pseudoalteromonas sp. S1650
GTGAGAAGCTTACCCGATAGGCTACCAGACAGGCATTATCCAAGGGTGGTAAGAAGGAAACCTAATAAATATCCCTATAAAAGAAAATGCCAGTCAGCTCTTAACTGACTGGCATTACGCCTAGGCGGCCTTTTTTAATGTCTGTAGAAAAGCTGTCAGCTTTCAGACGTCAGATTCGATCGGTGGGGTTGTTTAGTGTGGTGTTTAGCTCAGCATTTGCCCTATTCATTCTTCGGGTAGGTTGGTTTGAGCGCAGCGAAACCCAACACAATCCATGTAAACCTTTTCTTTGGTAAAGCCAAACCACATTAAAGCACTCCCAAGGTTATGCTTGACCTAGAAGCTAGAACTTTTACCCTCGCAACTCACACCTAGCAACCAACTCTGTTATTTTTACTAAAACTAATTACTTACCTATAGCTAAAGTTGTTTTTGGTTTCATCATTTCGTCATGAAAAACCACTTTTTTAGTAACAATGCCTTCTTAGTATGGCTGCGCTAATTATCCAAGTGCAGTTTAGTTAGCACTCAAATTCTTAAAATAACGTACTAACGGAACGTAACGATGAAAATTAATAAAATTGCTACTGCAATTGGTTTAACGTTGGCATTGTCAGCGACGGCCAATGCAGGTGTGTTACCAGACAGTCAAAAACAAAATGATTGGTATAGTGCTGCTGAAACAAAATTAACAGAAAAAGAAGCGGCGGCTCAGGCTGAGCAAACGTTTAAAGCTAAAAATGTCATTTTATTTGTTGGCGATGGTATGGGTATCTCAACGCTGACTGCATCTCGTATTATGGCGGGACAAATGGAAGGCAAGTCAGGCGAAGAAGGCTTACTAAGCTTTGAGGAATTTCCATACTCAGCGCAAATCAAAACCTATAACGTTGATGCGCAAACCCCTGACTCTGCAGGCACGATGACAGCAATTATTTCAGGTGTTAAAACCGATGTAGGTGTAATTGGTGTAAACGAAAATATCGAGCGTGGCGAGTGTGCAACTGTTGCTGGTAACGAGTTAATTACCGCAACAGAACTGGCAGAAATTAAAGGTTTAGCAACAGGTGTTATCTCTACGGCGCGTATTACTCACGCAACACCGGCTGCAACCTATGCAAAATCAGCTGACCGTAACTGGGAAGACGTATCAGATATGCCGGCTGATGCTGTAGAAGCCGGTTGTGAAGATATTGCCTCACAACTTGTAAATTTTGAGAAAAACCTAGAAGCACGCTTCGTAGGGACTGACGTAGATGGTCTTGAAGTTGTGATGGGCGGTGGTCGTCGTCACTTCTTACCAAAAGACGCAACGTTTAACTCAACTGATGCAGTGAGCGAAGTAGAAGGTGACCGTACGGATGAGCGTGACCTAACGGCTGAGTGGCAAGAAATGTACCCTGATGGTAAGTACGTCATGGACCAAGCAGGCTTCGATACACTAAATGCTGACAGCAAACGTGTATTTGCATTATTTAACGAATCACACATGCAATACGAAGCAGATCGCGCTAACGATGTAGCGGGTGAACCGTCATTATCTGAAATGACAGGTAAAGCAATTGATATCTTAAAGAGCAATGAAAAAGGCTTTTTCTTAACGGTTGAATCAGGCCGTATCGACCATGGCCACCATGCGGGCAATGCTTATAACGCGTTAAACGATACCGTTGAATTTGCCAAAGCAGTGCAAACAGCAGTTGAGAACACCAACCCAGAAGAAACTCTTATTCTTGTTACTGCCGACCACAGCCACGTATTCACTATCGCGGGCTACCCAAAGCGTGGTAATCCAATCTTAGGTCAAGTAGTTGCTATTGGTAGCGAAGAGCCAAGCCTTGCGGCAGATGGTATGCCTTACACCACAGTTGGTTATGCTAATGGTTTAGGTTTTCGCGATTTAGGCGATGAAACCGACGCTGATGCATCTTATAGCGAAGCGGCATTTGCAGGCCGTGTTGATTTAACGGGTGTTGATACGACTACTCCTGGTTATCACCAAGAAGCCACTGTGCCACTAAGTTCAGAGACTCATGCAGGTGAAGATATTTCACTGCATGCAAAAGGTCCAGGTGCGCAACTAGCACAAGGCGTTGTGGAGCAAAACGTAATTTTCCACATCATTAACCAAGCTCTAGAACTAATTGAAGAATAATGGCGACGACGATGAAAAAACTAAATTTAATTTCTCTTGCTGTAGTAGTGGCATTAGCGGGTTGTTCTGATGACGATGACAACTCACCAAAAACATTAACCATTGAAAATACATTAGCTGTTGGCTCTGAGCAGTGCGTAAACGGTGGTACAGAAACCCTTACCGGTGAAGATAGTAACGATAACGGTGAGCTAGACTCAGCAGAAGTAACGGATACAAGCGTTGCATGTAATGCACCAGCAACGTCGTTAACGGCATCGCAATTAGCGCCATTGACTGATAATGAATGGTTCAAGTCAGCACAAGTTAAAGTCGCTAGTAGCGAAGAAAACATTGCTGCCGTTGTAAAAGAGTCAGGTAAAGCGAAAAACGTGATTCTGTTTGTTGGTGACGGCATGGGTATTTCAACTGTCACAGCAGCACGTATTATGGCCGGTCAACTAGAGGGTAAGCTAGGAGAAGAGCATCAACTAAGCTTTGAAACACTACCATTCTCAGGGTTTGCTAAAACCTATAACGTTGATGCGCAAACACCTGATTCTGCGGGTACGATGACGGCAATGGCATCGGGCGTAAAAACGGATGCTGGCGTTATCGGTGTTGATGAAGACATCGAACGTGGTAACTGTGCAACGGTTGCAGGTAATGAACTAGTTACAGCCACTGAGCTTGCTGAGATTGCCGGTAAGTCGACGGGTATTGTTTCGACAGCCCGTATCACTCACGCAACGCCTGCAGCAACGTATGCAAAATCGGCTGACCGTAACTGGGAAGACGTATCAGATATGCCAGAAGCGGCAGTTACCGCTGGCTGTGAAGATATTGCATCGCAGTTAGTTAACTTTGAAGCAAACCTAGAGGCACGCTACGAAGGCTTAGATGTTGATGGTTTAGAAGTTGTCATGGGCGGCGGTCGTCGTCATTTCTTACCGAAAGACGCAGCATTTAACTCTGCTGATGCTGTGAGCTCGGTAGAAGGCGACCGTACAGATGGTCGTGACCTAACAGCTGAGTGGAAAGCTAAATATCCTGCAGGTCAATATGTGATGGACCAAGCTGGTTTTGATGCAATTGATGCAGAGTCAACTGAGCGCGTATTTGGTTTATTCAATGAATCACATATGCAATACGAAGCAGACCGTGCAAACGATGTAGCAGGCGAGCCTTCACTTGCTGAAATGACAGCAAAAGCAATTGATGTGTTAGATAACAACGCCAATGGTTTCATGCTAACAGTTGAAGCCGGTCGTATTGACCACGGTCACCACGCTGGTAATGCTTACAATGCACTAAGCGACACAGTTGAGCTTTCAAAAGCAGTCCAAGTTGCTCTTGATAAAACCAGCATCGAAGACACGTTAATCATAGTAACAGCTGACCACAGCCACGTATTTACCATTGCAGGCTACCCAAAACGTGGTAACCCAATCTTAGGTAAAGTGGTACCTGTGGGTAGTGATGAACCATCACTTGCAGCAGATAACATGCCATACACAACGGTTGGTTATACCAATGGTGGCGGTTTCCGCGACTTAGGTGATGAGACTGATGCTGATGCAGGTTATAACTTTGCACCGGTAACGGGTCGTGTTGATTTAACAGATGTTGACACAACAACGCCAGGTTTCCACCAAGAAGCTGTTGTACCACTAGGCTCTGAAACACATGCAGCAGAAGATGTGGGTGTGTATGCAGTAGGTCCAGGTGCACATTTAGTAACAGGCACTAATGAGCAAAGCCTTATCTTCCATGTTATGGATTATGCCGCTGACCTTGTTAAACAAGCCGATGCTAAATTAGCACAATAATGAGTGTTTGGGAGGCTCCATGCCTCCCTTACTCAATTAGTTATAAAGTAAACCAAGACAAAAGAGAATCCCGTGAAAGCAGCCATCTTACTTGCCTCATTACTTAGTCCACTTGCTGTTGCAGGGCAATGCGATATGAGCACCGGTTTTACGCAAGCAGACTATAAAGTCACCACAGAAATCGTTGCTAATAAGCAGCATACTGAAAACACTTTTACCCTTTGGCGTACGCCTCACCAGGTGGCTAAGCAGAATCCACAATTTATTGAATTATGGCAACAGTTGCGTAATCAACAAATTCGCCCAATTCGTTATTTTCAGCATGCCCAGCGTGGTATTGAGTATCAACCATCGGAAGTGCAAGGTGAACAAGATTGGAGTAGCAAATATCAGCTAGTAAGCGATAAGTTTTTAGCCTCAATGACGCACCAGAAAAGCACCGGTGAAGGCTGTGAGTTAACAGAGTATTACACACAGCAGCAGGGTGAGAGCAAAATAGAGCTAAGCTGGCTTGCCAATCAAAAGTTACTCAAAGCAATTCGTATTTCAACACCAACTTATAGCCGTGAAATTGCTTTAACAGCCAGTCATTACAACCAGCAAAAGATTCAGGCAGAATTTGCGAAATGGGATAACTATCAAACGACCGATTACGCAGATATCGGTGATAATGAAAGCGATCCATTTTTAGCTAAAATGATCAACTTAGGGTTTGTTGAGCATGGTGCAAGTGGATTTTATGATGCGCAAGGTAATCAGCTCAAAGGTGAGCACGGTCATCATCACTAATTAAAAAAGGCACCTTGGTGCCTTTTTTGTTGTTTAATTACTTTAGCTTAAATCTAAAATGCATAGTTCCAAGTTAGATTTACAGTACGGCCAGTGCCTGCAAAATAGCGAGTTGCCGATGGGTTTGTTTGCCCATAATAAGTGATGTAGTACTTATCTAGCAGGTTATCGATACCTAGGCTAAATGCACCATACTCAGCACTTTGATATTGCACTGATAAATCAACGGTTGTGTAGCCGTCAAATTCTTCACCAGTATTAAAGTCGCGATCAAACACTTTATTAACTTGTAAGCGGCTAGACAAACTTGCTGGCCATTGTTGCTGCCAGTAAAGGTTTAACCGTGTCGGTGAAATATTGCTGCCGCCTAAGTCGCTCTCTACTTTATTGTCGCCATCACCGTCATATTGGCCTTCTGTATCAGCGTAACTTGCACCGAATGTTGTGCTGTTAGTTAGGTAATACTGTGCATTGGCTTCAAAACCTGAGATCTCAGTGCGTTCACGTTTTACACTGTAAATACCATCAGCATCAGCTTGTAAACGAGAGCCTAAGTCTGAGTCAGATTCAAAGTAGCTGGCTTTAATATTGAAGCTATCGCTTGCATATTCAAAACCTAATTCGCGGTTATCAGAAATCACAGGTTCTAGGTTTAAGAAACTTTCAACCGATAAGCCAGTTTGGTTTATACCACGCAGTACACGCCCCACATCGGCCATGCTAAAGCCTTCGCTGTAGCTTGCGTAGAAACGAAGGTCATCAGTCACTTGGTAGACAACACCTAAGTTCTCTAATAATTCGTTAAAGCTTGGCTCACCGCCTTCTACAAAGCTGCTGTTGTAAGATGCTAGGGTAGTAAAGTCATCTACTTTTAATTTGCCGTACTCGTAACGAACACCGGCATTGAAAGTCCAATCTTCTAAGCCGTCATAACGTAGCTGAGCGAATGGTGCGATGTTATTAAACTTGGTTTTTGGCACCCAATGTCGACCTGTTTGCGCAAGCTCTTGGTATGTTTCGTCAGAAAGTAAATCGATACCGGTCGCAATATCAAACTGGCTGCTTAATAGGTTATCTTTATTATAAGTAACGCGACTTCCAAACTTTTGTGACTTGTTTTGAGATTGGTCGTAAAGGTTTTCACCAAATTCAGGATCTTGGAAAGTACCAAATGTACCGCCGCCATACATTGCCGCAAAATCTTGCGTGAATAACTGAACTGCAAGGTTGCCGCCAGCGATATTAGTGTGGTTGTAATCAAGGGTGAAAGTTGTTACACGGTTGCGTGGTGCATCACCTTCTATATCGCCTTTTTCAGCTGATGTGGCAAGGCCTGTTGTTGGGTCACCATTAATAGCAACAAAATCTCCATTACCCTCAATTTTGTAGTGGTTCAGCATCGCTTGAATACTTTGTTCATTATCAAGCTGATATTTAACTTTTAAAAATAGGTCTAGGCTGGTTGAGTCTTGCGTATCACCTTGTGTGCCATCTAACCCAACAAAGTCTCCGTTACCATCGCGATACATACCTGTACTACGAGCCGATACACCACCAATAAAGCTAATATCATCTAGCTGTTGGCTGAATAAGTAGCTGGCTTTATAGCTTTGGCTGTCGCTGCCACCGTCTGTCGGAGTGCTAAACCCCGCGCTCATTTGGTGATTAAAATCGCCTGCTGATTTTGTGATGATATTAATAATACCGCCGCTTGCGCCCATGCCTTGGATTGCATTAGCACCACTGATCACTTCGATGCGTTCGATCATGGCAGGATCAATTGTATTGCCGTCACGAGAACCATTACGCAACGGGTTCGACTGAGGTACACCATCAATCATGTATAGCGGTTCACGGCCACGTAGTGTTTCACCTGCGCTAGTCATCTTTTGACGGCTTGGTGAAAAACTCGGTAATAAATTACCTAAAATTTGCGATAGATCTTGAGTGTGAGCAAGTTGCTCAGCAATGTCTTCACTGGTAATAACGCTGATAGTTGCAGGTACAGTACTAACAGGTGCCGTACTACGCGTTGTAGAAACAGTAATACGCTCAATATCTTGAGCCTGATTTGCTAACGCAGCGATAGGAGTAAGTAAAAAAGGAAGCGCAAATTTCATTGACATCGTTAAATCGCTATATAATTGTTATTAAAAATTGTTCGTATTTATACATGTGTTTATTGCTGCAATCAATATTGTGTAAAGGCTATAAAAACTTGGTTTACTTTGGTTTTTCTGTAAGTGACTGATAATGATTATTTAATTTTTCTAAACGGTTATTTAATTAATTTAAAAAATAATTGGTAAAAAAGCCGCTTGTTGATTACCGTTAATGAAGGAGGAACAGCCATGACAAAAATAAATACAAAACACCCTGCGGGTACTTTCTGTTGGGCCGAGTTATGCGCAAAAGACTGGCAAGCTGCAAAGCAATTTTACACGCAACTTTTTGACTGGGGTTTTGATGATCAGCCAATAGGTGAAGACATGTATTACACCATGCTGCAAAAGCAAGGTGATGATATTGCCGCTATGTATCAACTGCCAGCAAGTATGAGTGAGATGCCAACCCATTGGTTATTATATATTGCTGTTGATGACGTTGACCAAAGCACTGAGCTGGCAAAATCATTGGGGGCAACGGTTTTGGCAGGGCCACATGATGTCATGACAGCGGGTCGCATGGTGATGCTGCAAGAACCTGGCGGCGCAACATTTGCCTTGTGGCAAGCGGGTGAGCATATCGGGGCTAAAAGAGTGCAAGAGCTTAACCTACCTTATTGGTTTGAGCTTGTGTCGAAAGACATGCAAAAAAGTCGCGACTTTTATTGTCAGTTATTCGGATGGCAGTTTGAGGTGAAACCCATGGAAGGTATGGACTACACCTTATTCACTATTGATGAGCAACCGATAGCAGGCATGCTCGAAATGACCGATGAATGGCCAGATGATATTCCACCGCATTGGATGCCGTATTTTGCGGTAGCAGATTGCGATCAGGCGGTTGCCAAAGCAACGCAGCTTAATGGCGCTATTTGTGTACCAGCAACAGACATTCCAGATGTTGGACGTTTTAGTGTGATTACCGACCCACAAGGGGCCGTTTTTTCTATTCTTAAGTCAACCATTGATGAATTAACTTAAGCTCTTGGTTTTTGCCAATCTGTCCCAAAGTATACACCTAAGCCTCATCAAGATGCAGAAACTCGCACCTTGAGGTGGTTTAGGTATAAATCCCCCAACTAAGGAGCAGATTGATGACTAAGCATGTGGTGGTTACAGGGGCCAATAAAGGTATTGGTCTTAATTTATGTAAACAATATTCAGCCAAAGGTTACCGTGTTACCGCGGTGGTTCGCACCCCAAGCGAAGAACTTCAAGCACTCGATGTGAAGATTATTAGCGACATTGATGTATCTAAAGCCGATGATGTTGCAACACTTGCCAATTACTTACACGGCGACAAAATTGATATTTTGGTTAATAACGCCGGTATTTTTCACAACGAAACATTCGCTGATATGGACTTTGCTGCCATCGAAAAGCAAATTAGCGTGAACAGTATCGCGCCTATTCGTATTACGCATGCATTACAGCAAAGTTTAGGCGTTGATGCTAAAGTGGCGATGATCACATCGCGCATGGGCTCAATTGCTGATAACGGCTCGGGCGGTTACATTGGTTATCGCATGTCAAAGGCGGCCCTTAATGCTGCGAGTGTTAGTTTAGCCTATGAGTTAAAAGATAAAAAAATTGCTGTTGGCTTATTTCACCCAGGCTTTGTACAAACGCAAATGGTTAATTTTGCTGGCGATATCAGCCCTGAAACTGCAGCAGAGCGTCTCATCAAACGTATTGATGAACTAAACCTTAGCAACACAGGTGGGTTTTGGCATTCAAATGGTGAAACGCTACCTTGGTAATACTTTTTTCACTGTTTTTATAACTCGGTTAGTTAGTAGCTAAAAAGCTGCTAACTGCTGATAAGTTTCGCTAATTTTTGAACTTATAGTTTGCTATACTCGTACAATTAAAAGTCATTTTGATGTAGAGAACAGCACATGGAATTAGAGCAAAATAGCGAATTAACCCTTCCTCTTTTTT
The DNA here is from genome assembly GCF_005887195.1 of Pseudoalteromonas sp. S1650. NCBI lineage: Bacteria > Pseudomonadati > Pseudomonadota > Gammaproteobacteria > Alteromonadales > Pseudoalteromonadaceae > Pseudoalteromonas > Pseudoalteromonas sp. S1650. The sequence continues at coordinate 8,859 of NZ_PNDF01000036.1, forward strand.
ATTTCGATGAAAACCTTCATAGCCGCGATATTGAATCTCCAGATCTATTATTACATGTAACGTTAAGCGAAGAGTTACTCGCGCAGCTTTGTCAAAACCCAGCTGCTGATAGCAGTGTCGCTATTGCTATTAATGAATATCGTCTTGAAGCGTTAAATGATGATTATCAAGTATTGATTAATAGTGAGCACGACGCGCAGTTAACTTTAGTTCGCGGGCCATTATTGAGCGCAATGCTTAGCTGTGACAATGATCAAACTTTTGTGTCGCCGCAAGTAGATATGATGCCAACCTTCGATTTAGGTGATGACGTTGAAGATATCGAGGAGGAAGGATGAGAAAAACCCTCACGACCGTATTCGGCCTTATTCTTTTAAGTGGCTGTGCATATTTAGGCGCTGCTCATTACGATGAATTGTTTGGTGAAGAGCAACCTAGAGAGCGTGTTGTTGCTGCATCAACACTTGAAGGCGCCGAGTTTTTAAGTGACGTAAAACCTATTCTTGACACTCGTTGTGTGGTTTGTCACGGCTGTTATGATGCACCTTGTCAGCTTAAGTTATCTTCTGTGGAAGGAATTGACCGAGGTTTAAGTAAAGAGCGTGTCTATGATGGCACACGTTTGCTTGCACAAGAGCCAAGTCGTTTACTATTTGATGCTACAACCACAGCTCAGTGGCGTGAAAAAGGCTTTACGCCAGTGCTTAACGAGCGAGTACAAACCGAAGAAGCGAACCTAGCGGGTAGCGTGCTTTATAACTCTTTGGTGCTTAAGCAAAGCAGCCCTCTGCCTAAGCAAGCTATTTTAGGTGATGAGTTTGATTTTTCACTCGATCGTGAACAAACATGCACCACAATGAATGAGTTTGATTCATTTGCTAAAGATAATCCACACAGTGGTATGCCATATGGTTTACCGGGGATCTCAAGCGAAGAGTTTCAGCACCTTGCTAAATGGCTCAGAAAAGGCGGATATCTTGCTCATATTGAGCCCCCTGAAAAAGGCGTACTTAAGCAAGTGGAGCGCTGGGAAGCTTTCTTAAATCAAGATGGTTTAAAGCATCAACTAGCTGCTCGTTATATTTACGAGCACTGGTACTTAGCGCATATTTATTTTCCTGAGCATGGCGATAAACACAGCTACTTTAAACTAGTTCGCTCTTCGACTCCGCCGGGAGAAGAGATCAAGCATATTAGCACGCGTCGCCCTTATGAAGACCCTAAAGTTGAACGAGTTTACTATCGTTTAATGCATGACCGCTCGACTATTTTAGCTAAAACACATTTACCTTTAGCATTAAATGATGAAAAACTTGCCCGCTTACATTCGCAATTTATTGAAGCTGATTATCAAGTAAATAAATTGCCAAGCTATAAGCCTGAAGTAGCATCAAATCCGTTTAAAGCTTTTGCAGCAATTCCAGTAAACTCGCGTTATCAATTTATGCTTGATGAAGCAGAGCTGATAATCATGGGCTTTATTAAAGGTCCTGTTTGTCGTGGTCAAATCGCGTTAAACGTGATTAACGATCAGTTTTGGGTTGGTTTTGCTAAGCCTGAAATGGCGGCGACACCTAAAGTCGGTGAAATGTTGTTACAACATGAAGATGCGCTAGCTTTACCTGCAGAAGAAGAAAGTAACGCTTTACCGATTTCTAGTTGGGTAAAGTACTCAAAACGCCAAAACAAATACTTATCAGCAAAAGTTGCACTGGCAAATAAGATGTTTGAGAACGGTCAGCACCTTACCACCGATTTACTTTGGCAAGGTGATGGTCATAACCAAAATGCAGCGCTGACGGTGTTCCGTCATTTCGATAGTGCAACGGTTGTAAAAGGTTGGATAGGCCAGCAACCAAAGACTGCTTGGATACTCGATTATGCCTTATTTGAGCGTATTCATTACCTGCTGGTGGCGGGGTTTGATGTGTACGGCAATATAGGTCACCAGCTTTTAACTCGTTTGTATATGGACTTTTTACGCTTAGAAGGCGAAGCAAATTATCTGGCGTTATTACCAGAAGCTAAACGTAAAGAAGTTAAAGCTCAGTGGTATCGTAAATCACCACCTAGTTTAACCAGTTTCTTTGAAGATGAACTGTCATTTAGTCAACCTACTGGCATTGAATTCAAAACAGCAGATCAACAGTCTGAGTTGTATAAGATGCTTAAAGAGAAGCTTAAACCAATTTTGAGTTCTCGTTATGACTACACCAAAGTGCCAGAACCGCTTGCACAAATAAATGATTTGCCTGTCAAAGCAATTAATCTACTGCCGCAAATTTCGTTTGTGTTAGTCAAAGAGGGCGATGAACAGCACAAAGCCTATACTCTTATTCATCACAATGCTCATTACAATATTTCGAGTTTATTGAATGAAGAAGGGCAACGAGCTTATGACGAAGATACTGTAACAATTGTACCGGGGTTTATTGGTGATTACCCAGAAGCAATTTGGTATCTACATAACGAACAACAGGTTGCTGCATTTGCAGCTGGGCTTGCTAAAGTGACTGATGAGACGGCATATAGAGACCTGAAAAGCGAATTTGCGATTCGTCGAACGCATCCTCAGTTTTGGCAATACAGCGATATTTTGCATCGTGTAGCTAAAGAATACCGAGGTGTCGAATTTGGGTTATTTGATTATAACCGCCTCGAAAATAGGTAGTCTTTAAGTACAGCTTTGTTTGTTGATAAAGCCCACTTAATAGTGGGCTTTACTGCTTAATTTAGACTAGAATAAAATAAAAAAGATCAGAGAAATGCATGTTAAACCTAGTTATTGATATCCGTAAAAGATATCGCTGGGGGTTATTAGCGATAGCGCTTCTAATATCCTTTTCAGCGGCCTTGATTCAATCTTTGTTGTATATCCAAAAGGGTGATGCCGAGGTGATCAATATTGCCGGCAAGCAACGAATGCTCTCTCAAAAGATTGCTTTGCATGGTAACGCATTAATTTATGACAAGTCTCTGCCTGTAAAGCAACAGCATCGCAAGCTGCTACAAGACACCGTTGAGCAGTTTATTGCAGGTCACCAGTTTTTGGTTGCTCGCGATGGTCCAAATACGTTTCGTCATTTAAATCAGGAGTTAGAGGCACATTACTTTGCTGCTCCAAATAAGCTTGATGCGCGTGTTAAGCGCTATGTAAGCAAAGCACAGAAGCTATTAAATAGCCGTGACGACTACACTGATTTTGACGGGCCTGTTTTCGAAACTCAACAAGTTGAAGTCTTATTAAATGAATTAGATGTAGCTGTTGAGTTGCTTGAGCAAGAGTCTGTAAAAAAAGTCACATTTATTGCAACAGTTGAATTAATATTTTGGTTAACGGCTTTGCTGTTGTTATTGATTGAACTATTTTTTGTCTTTAAGCCAATGGAATCATTAATCGCTAAAACAATTAATAAGTATCAAACTCAAAAAGAATATGCGGAGCAAATAAGCAAAAATAAAGAGCGCTTTATAGCTCGCGCAAGTCATGAATTTCGAACACCAATACAAGGCCTTACAGCCTCTATTGAAGCGCTTGATATCAATGAACAACAGCTCGCAACTAAAAAACAAGCTGTTTATTGTGTGAATAGATTAGTCGCAATGTTAGATGAACTTGTTGATTTGCAACAGCTCACAACAGGAAATTGGCAATTAAACCCGAGTCGTGGAAATTTAAAGTCGACTCTAAAACACGCGATCACCCCATTTGAATATGTTTGCGACGAAAAGAATATTCTGCTTAGTATCGATATTCCAGAATCTCTTAACAAAGATGTACTCACTGATCATGCTCGTTTACAGCAAGTTTTGGCTGAACTCATCAACAATGCAGTAAAGTTTACTGCTGAACAAGGTCGAATTGCGATCACAGCAAGAAGCCAAGGCGAACAAAACTATATTATTGAAGTGCAAGATAACGGCAAAGGGTTTGAAAAGCCACCGACCGATATACTCAGCTTGGAAAATGATAGCGAGCAACATTTTCAAGGCCTTAAAACTGGTTTGTTGAGGGTGGTGCATATTGTTAAAGCTTTGCAGGGGAATATTGAGTTTTTAAGTGCTCAACCGCAAGGTGTTAAAGTAGTGCTCAGCTTAGAGTTAAGTAATGCCGCTGGTGATGACGCTGAGGTTTTATTACCCAATAAGTTACACTGCTTAATTGTGGAAGATAATCAGTTGAATGCCACTATATTAGGTCGTATTTTAGGGCAGTTAAATTACAGCTTTGATATCGCTGAAAATGGCTTAATCGCCACAGATAAAGCGTCAGATAAGCAGTATGATTTAATCTTTATGGATTTGAATATGCCAGTTATGGATGGCTTTAAAGCGATTGATATTATTCGTAATGAGCAGGGGCAACAGGTGCCAATTTTGGTGGTGACGGCCAATACATCAAATGATGATTTACAACGTGTGTATGAACTTGGGGCTAACCTACATGTATACAAACCGATCTCGCTAGATTCAGTGCAAAAAGCTCTCAGTATTTTATTTACCGAGAGCTCACAGGGATAACCAAAGCGTTAAATTAGTTTGTTACTTTGATGTCGCCAACACCTACCTCAACGTCAATATCATGCAGCCCATTGCCTCGGTAGCTTGAGTGAGAGCTAACGACTTTGCGGCTGGTGTTAGCCTCTTTTTTCAAGCCGCGAATCTTGGTGTCGCCCACACCGGTATCCAGTTCAATGCGTCTGTAATCGTCAAGCGCACTATCAATTCTTACTGCGCCCACACCAAGCTCAATCTCAACTGAATTACTTGCGTCGTTAATTTCAATATCACCTACACCTAGCTCAACATCAATTGCCATTGATTTAGGCATTTTTACATACCAGTTTTGTTGAATGTCATCGTTATCTAATTTTAAGCTAAGTGAGCTGGCACTTTGCGAGTGGCTTAATTCGATATCAGATAAGTCAACATCAGAGCTGAACCAGCTATTGTCATTTTTTGGTTCAATGCGAACCGTAACCACGACTTCACTGCCGTCATAACTTTCGACTTCTAAGCTGCCCACCGGAAAATCAATATCAAGCTGGCTTGCGCCATTCACTGTAAAGTTATGATTTAGCTCACGTGAGTCTTTTGCCATTGCGTATGTTGTTGTAAGTGCTAGGCCTATTGCTGCTACACAAAGTAATTTTTTCATTGTCTGATTCCTGTTAATGACCTTTTATACCTTAGTCGCAGCCGTGTTCAAAAAAGGTTTAAACGATTTTTAATTTTTTATCGAATGCGGTAACGTCAAGCTAACGGTAACTTAGAATGAGGATTCAAAGTGCAACAAGTGCAGTTGGTTAATGTTCGAGCCAGCCTGAAGGGCCAAGGCAATGACGTTTATTATTTAGATGAGCTCAATATCAATGTATCGCCATTGCAGCAATGGGTATTACTTGGCGCCAATGGGGCGGGTAAATCGGCTGTGGCAGCTGCCATTACTGGTTTTGCGAAAATAGAGCAAGGCCAGTATGAGAATAGCTTTGAGCGTATAGCATTGGTATCGCCAGACAGTCAAAAGCAGCTCCTCGCGGCCGAGTTAACAAAAGATCAAGATGACATTATTGATGGCGTTACGCTTTCAAGTACGGTTTATGAGCTGATTATTGCAGGCCGAGACGAGCAACAGCTTGATAGTGATTTGCTACAGCAACTAATAAGCCTATTTGATTTTAGTGACAAACTCAGCAAGGCATTTCGCGATTTATCGACCGGTGAAACCCGCAAATTGATGCTGATTAAAGCCATAATAGGTCGGCCAGATTTACTTGTGCTTGATGAGCCTTTTGATGGCTTAGATGTCAAGGCAATGGCTGGGTTGAATCAGTTACTCGCTGAGCTTAGTAAAACGACGACCCTTATTTTTGTGCTTAATCGCTTAACTGAGATCCCTGACTTTGTGGATCATTACGCCTACGTTAAAGAGGGTCATGTGGCTCAGCAATTAGCAAAGCCTACAGCCGAGCAGCGCGATGATTTACTTAAGCTATTGCACCTTACTCATACTCAGCTACAAATACCTGAGGCAGATATTGACCATCAAGCGCCTCCGCTCACAGACTCTATGCTGGTAAGATTAAACAACGCATCAGTCAGTTATGGCGGCGAGGCTATTTTTGAAAAACTCAACTGGCAAATTAACCAAGGCGAACATTGGCAGTTAACAGGTAAAAATGGCTCAGGTAAAACCTGTTTGCTGAACCTTATCACGGGCGATAACCCGCAGTGTTACAACAACGATATCAAGGTGTTTGGCTACCAGCGCGGAAGTGGTGAGAGTATTTGGCAAATTAAACAGCACATTGGTTATATTTCTAACGCGCTGCATATGGATTATCGAGTGAGTATCACCGCACTCAATACGGTTGTTTCGGGCTTTTATGACAGCATTGGTCTTTACCAAAAAGCCACTGATAAGCAACTTGCCATTGCCAAAAAGTGGTTAGCGTTATTAGGTTTAAGTGATAAACAAAGCAGTTCATTTAGCCAACTGTCTTTTGGTGATCAGCGCTTATTGTTGATTGCTCGGGCTATGGTTAAACACCCTAACTTATTGATTCTTGATGAGCCTTGCTTAGGTCTTGATGAAGCGAATAGGCAGCGCGTGTTATTACTAATAGAAAAAATCTGTGCTGCAGGCACCAGCACCGTGGTGTATGTTAATCACCACGCGAGTGACAAAATAGTCGGTATCAACAATTATTTAGAGATGGCTGATTTCACAAAAAAAGCGCCATAAGGCGCTTTTTAAACGATTGAAATCATTTAAATACGGGTAACGGTAAAACCCTTATCTGTTAATTGCTTCAATAAGCCGTGTTGCTCTGGTAAGTGCAAAGCGCCCACTGCAATGAACAGCTTTTCTTTACCGATGCGAGTAGATAGTTGATTAACCCAATCGTTGTTACGGTCTATCAACATCACTTGCTCGCTTAGCTGACCATACTGAGAGTCATCAAAGCTTTCGTTATAAAACTGTGTAAGTGTTTTCATGTCACCTGATTTCCAAGCCTTGATGAGGCCAAAAAAGTAGGTGTCTACATCTGCAAGTTGGTCGAACGTTTCTTCGATCATTTTGTCATTCATGATTGCTAAGTGCTCAAACATTTCCATTTGTCGTTCAAGAGTTTCTAGCTCACCAACAGAAATTTTATGTTCTTGAGCATAAGCAAGTACTTGCTTGTCTATGCCGTATTGATCTGAAAAACCAACGCTTTGGAACTCCATTTGCATCATGGTGACCATCACCGCCCACGGTGCTAAGTTCTTAAACATCGCAATATCAATTGATTTATCCGCAAAGTACTTTTGCAGTTTTGCATAGTTTTCTGGTGATAATTCTGATTGTAAGGTTTTGCCATTTTTCAGCATCATAAATGGTAATGAGCGACGCTGCATTTCCATCGGTGAAATAGCGCTGATATCCACCTCAACAATGACTTTATCTGAGTTATCGAGTGCTTTTTTTACCTTGCTCGGTAAGCCTTTCATGCTGTCATCGCCAACATGTACGGTACCAAATAAATATGAAGCAACGCCGTTCTTTTCTACTTTCCATATTCCCGGCTCGGCAAGTGCATGTTGGCTAAAACCAAGCAGTAGCACCATAAAAAACAGGGCATTTATACGTTGGACGAATTTCATAACTTTCCTTTTCATTACGTGGTTATTTTCAATACTAAACTAATTCTTCTTTGATGCGTTAAATTAAATCGGCTTTAAGCAGAAAAAAATACATTTAATTGCCAAAAATTAATCAATCATAGAATGGCAGATAAAGAGGTATGAAATTTCAATATTTAGCAAATGGCGAAAAATAAATCTTATTAATGGTGAAGTTTAGATATTTATTTCTATAAAGTCGTTTTTTTGCTTGTTTTTTGAATTGAATTTTATGTTGACTTAACGCCCCCAGCGCGGTACTAATAGAAAAAGACAGCGGGATGGCTAGATTTCCGCTACAAATGAACAGAATTTGGTTACAGATAAATGCTTACAAACAAACTTTCTCTAATTCTAATTAACGTCGTGGTGATTATTATTACCGCGGGGGCTAGTTAGTGCTTAGAGAAAAGTGAAGCATTTAAAAAGCCCCCCGCACTTAACAGTCCGGGGGGCTTTTTTGTTTTAAGGTTTGAGTCGCAGCAAATACACAATGTCACTGAGGAATGAGGATTTACGATGACAGGCGCAGAGTTAACAATCGATTTATTAGCCAAACATGACGTTAAGGATGTTTTTGGTTACCCAGGCGGTGCCATCATGCCTATTTACGACGCCTTGTACGGTGCGCCAGTCAAACATTATTTGACGCGTCATGAGCAAGGAGCGGGTTTTGCAGCAGTAGGGTTTGCCCGCAGCACAGGTAAGTTAGGTGTGTGTTTTGCAACATCAGGCCCTGGAGCAACCAACTTAATAACCGCTCTTGCTGATGCAATGATGGATTCAGTGCCGTTACTTGCCATCACAGGGCAAGTACCTACCGCCGCAATAGGCTCCGACGCCTTTCAGGAAGTGGACGTGTTAGGTATGTCGTTATCATGTACTAAACATAGTTACATGGTTGAAAGAGCTGAAGATTTAGCCGAAATCCTACAAGAAGCCATCCACTTAGCGCAAAGCGGCCGCCCAGGTCCTGTGTTAGTTGATATCCCGAAAGACATCCAAATGGCACAAGTGCCATTCCACCCTTGGTTAGCCGCCGAAGATCATTTACCAAAATTAGACCCGAACCAAGTTGCAATAGCTAATCAAATCTTAAGTGAAGCGCAGCGCCCTGTGGCGTATATCGGTGGTGGTGTACAAGCTGCTGATGCACAAAACGAGCTTATGCAGTTTTTAGAAAAAACACATATGCCTGCGGTATCAACGTTGAAAGCGTTAGGCAGTGTATTACCTGATTATGAATATGATTTGGGTATGCTAGGTATGCATGGCGGTAAAGCAGCTAACTTAGCAGTGCAAGAGTGTGATGTTTTGGTTTGTATCGGTGCCCGTTTTGACGACCGTGTTACTGGCAATTTAAGCAAGTTTGCCGCAAAAGCAAAAGTGATACACCTTGATATCGACGCAGCAGAGGTTGGTAAGCGTAAGCCTGCAAAAGCGTCATTAGTCGCAGATTTAAAAACGTCATTACCGCAACTTGATTGTTTTGTAACGCCTGATGAATGGTTAACGCATATTGAAAGCATGATGAAAGAGCATGCATGGCGTTATGACTATCCAGGCGAGAAAGTATTTGCCCCATATTTATTAAACCAACTAAGCCAAAAAATGCCAGCAACGGGTGTTGTGTGCTGTGATGTGGGTCAGCACCAAATGTGGGTGGCGCAGCACATGAAGTTTAGCCACCCAAGCAATCATTTAAGTAGTGGTGGTGCAGGTACCATGGGCTTTGGTTTACCGGCCGCTATCGGCGCTCAAGTTGCTCGTCCAAATGATTTTGTGATCACGGTGTCGGGTGATGGCTCAATCATGATGAACATTCAAGAACTGGCTACAATTCGCCGTAACAATCTGCCAGTTAAAATTCTAATCTTAGATAACCAGCGCTTAGGCATGGTACGTCAATGGCAGCAGCTATTTTTTGAAGGTCGTTATTCTGAAACAAACCTTTCAGATAATCCTGATTTCGTGCAGTTAGCAGCGGTGTTTGGCATTCCAGGTCAAACCATCACTAAAGCAGATGAAGTCGATGCTGCGGTTGATGCGTTAGTTAATAGTGAAGGTCCATACATTCTTCATGCCTGTATTGATGATAAAGAAAATGTATGGCCGCTTGTACCACCGGGTGCAGCTAATGATGAAATGATGACGGAGACAGTAAAATGAAACACACCCTAACGATTGCACTAAAGAATCAAAGTGTCGCTGTAGAGCGCTTTTTACGCGTTGCACGTCATCGCGGCTTTGACCTAACAACCATGAATTTAGAAATGGCTGATGAAGCGTTTCACGTCACCATGACGGTAGACAGCGATAAGCCAATTTATCTACTAACATCACAATTGAATAAATTGGTTGATGTGAAACACGTTAATGTTGAAAACCAATTTCAACAACAAGCAATCTAGTAAAAATCAACAGGTAACTAGAGTAATCAGATTGATGCTTTAGTGAGAAATAAATTAGGAATGAGGAAGTCAGTGGCATGCCACTGCAACAACTGAGGTAATTATGGCTAAATTAAGAAGTGCAACAACAACAGAAGGTCGCAAACGTGCAGGGGCGCGTGCTTTGTGGCGTGCAACAGGGATGACAGATAAAGACTTCGGTAAGCCAATTATCGCTGTTGTTAACTCATATACTCAGTTTGTACCGGGTCATGTTCACCTTAACCAACTTAGTGAGCTGATGGCTGAAACCATCACCGAAGCCGGTGGTGTACCAAAAGAATTTAATACTATTGCAATCGACGATGGTATCGCAATGGGTCACGGCGGCATGCTGTATTCACTACCATCGCGTGACTTAATTGCTGACTCAGTGGAATACATGGTTAATGCACACTGTGCTGATGCCATGATCTGTATTTCTAACTGCGACAAAATCACCCCAGGGATGATGCTAGCTGCACTGCGTTTAAATATTCCGGTTATTTTCGTATCAGGTGGTCCAATGGAAGCGGGTAAAACACGCCTTGCTGATATCGACATTAAACTTGATTTAGTGGATGCCATGGTGAAAGGCGCTGATACCACAGTAAGCGATGAAGACTCTGAAAAAGTAGAGCGCTCTGCGTGTCCTACTTGTGGTTCGTGTTCGGGTATGTTTACTGCCAACTCAATGAACTGCTTATTAGAAGCGATTGGTTTAGCGCTGCCGGGTAACGGTACCACACTTGCTACGCATAAAGACCGTAAACAACTTTACGTTGAAGCAGGTGCGCGCATTGTTGATTTATGCCGTGAGTATTATCAAAAAGATAATGCAGCAGTATTACCTCGTGCGATTGCTAATCGCACAGCCTTTATGAATGCAATGGTAGTTGATATTGCCATGGGTGGTTCATCAAATACGGTTTTACACTTATTAGCTGCCGCGCAAGAAGCGGGTGTTGATTTTGATATGTCGCACATCGATGAGCTTTCCCGTAAAACTCCTTTCCTTTGTAAAGTGGCACCCGCAACCAATAAATATCACATTGAAGATGTGCACCGCGCTGGTGGCATGATGGCAATTATCCGTGAGTTAGGTAAAGCAGGCCTTGTTGATTTATCTGTTGATCACGTTGCAGGCCACAGTATGGCTGAAATGGTGGCTAAATGGGATGCCACCGATCCTAATAATGAAGTAGCGCAAAAATTCTATAAAGCAGGTCCTGCGGGTATCCGTACTACAAAAGCAATGAGCCAAGAATGTCGCTGGCCAGAACTTGATAATGACCGTGAAAACGGCTGTATCCGCAGTGTTGAAAATGCCTTTCGTCAAGATGGTGGCTTAGCTGTACTATCAGGTAACTTAGCCCTTGATGGCTGTATTGTTAAAAGTGCCGGCGTAGTTGAAGAAATGCTGCATTTTGAAGGCCCTGCGGTTGTATACGAATCACAAGATGATTCGGTAGAGGGTATTCTTAACGGCGAAGTGAAAGCCGGTGACGTTGTTGTAATTCGTTACGAAGGACCAAAAGGCGGCCCAGGCATGCAAGAAATGCTGTATCCAACGAGTTACTTAAAATCAATGGGCTTAGGCGAAAAGTGTGCGCTTATCACCGATGGTCGTTTCTCGGGTGGTACATCAGGTTTATCAATTGGTCACGTTTCACCAGAAGCAGCAAGCGGTGGTGCAATCGCTTATGTTGAAAATGGCGATAAAATAGTAATTGATATCGCAACCCGTGAAATCACTTTGGCGTTGTCTGATGAAGAGCTTGAAGCACGTAAACAAAAGCAACTAGCACGCGGTAAAGATGCTTATAAACCACTTGATCGTGACCGCTATGTTTCATCTGCACTTAAAGCCTATGCATTACTTGCAACCAGTGCAGACAAAGGAGCTGTTCGCGATTTAGCAAAACTTGAGGAGCTTAGTTAATTATGGTTTCTCAAGAGCTCGATTATTTTCGCGCTATCATCCAAGCGAACATGGAGCCGCTTGCAAAAGTCACTGAGGTCAGCGAAATGGCTGATCTTAGTGCTCGGTTAGGCAACCATGTGTGGTTAAAGCGTGAAGACCAACAACCGGTTTATTCATTTAAGCTTCGTGGTGCATTTCATAAACTGAGCAAGTTGCCAAAAGGTTCTGATGTGATCACAGCCTCAGCGGGTAACCATGCGCAAGGGGTTGCACTCAGTGCCTCATTTTTAGGGCATAACGCAACGATTGTGATGCCAGTTACAACACCAGAAATTAAAGTGAATGCAGTACGTTCACTCGGTGGTGAAGTGGTATTACACGGCCATCATTTTGATGCGGCAAAAGCCCATGCTTTAGAACTGACAGAGCAGCGTAACGGGGTGTTTGTGCCACCGTTTGATGATCCTGATGTGATTGTTGGCCAAGGTACCGTTGCCCGTGAATTAATGCAGCAATTGAACGACCTCGATGCTGTTTTTATTCCTGTTGGCGGTGGTGGTTTACTTGCAGGCATGGCGGTGTACATTAAGTCGTTACGTCCTGATATCAAAGTCATTGGTGTTGAAGCTGACGAGAGTGCTTGCCTAAAAGCAGCGCTTGAAGCGGGCAAGCCCGTTGAGCTTGACCGTGTTGGCAGCTTTGCAGATGGTGTAGCCGTAAAAGTCATCGGCACAGAAACATTTCGTTTAGCGCAAAAGTTTTGTGATGAAGTGGTCACTGTAACGGGCGATGAAATCTGCGCCGCAATGCAAGATATCTTTGTTTCGACTCGTGCGATAGCAGAACCTTCAGGGGCGCTATCAACAGCAGGGCTGAAAAAATGGTGCCAACAAAATGGTGTTAAAGGCTTAAACGTTGCTGCAATTTTATCGGGTGCAAACTTAAACTTTGACCGCTTACGTTATGTTGCAGAGCGAACGGCTCTTGGTGAAAAGAACGAAGCGCTGCTTGCTGTGACCATAAAAGAAGAAAAGGGTAGCTTTAAGCAGTTTTGTAACTCACTAGGTGGCAGAGCTATCACCGAGTTTAATTACCGTTACGCAGGCCCCGGCGAAGCACAAATTTTTGTTGGTATTGCATTAAGGCAAGGGCAGCAAGAGCTTGATGAATTAAAAGCGGCACTGACAGAAAACGACTACACGTTTTGCGATCTATCAGATAACGAGCTGGCTAAATTGCATATTCGTTATATGGTGGGTGGTAAAGCGCCTGCTCAACTTCATGAGCGTTTACTACGCTTTGAGTTTCCTGAATACCCAGGCGCACTGGCGCGATTCTTAGATACCCTTGGTAGTAATTGGAATATCACTTTATTCCATTATCGTAATCATGGTGGAGCGATTGGTAATGTGCTGGCGGCCTTTGCTATTGAACCGAGTGATTATGAGGTATTCAATGAGCATTTGAACCGTTTGGGATACAACGTTCAAGATGAAACGAACAATCCATGTTTCACCCAGTTCTTAACTAGCCAAGGTCAAGAATTAAGTGAGGTTAAAGCGGCAAATCAGTAGCTTAGTATAATCAAGGCTGCTAATTAGTAGCCTTGTTTTTTTGTCTATTTTTCCTATAGTTATTGCACGGTTCTCAATCAAGGATGATGCGTGCAAGGAATGAAAAGTCTACTAGGGTTAATCTGTCTAATGCTCTCTATGAGCGCACAGAGCGTTGATAACGTTAGCTTACAATTAAAATGGACTCACCAGTTTCAATTTGCAGGTTATTATATGGCTGCAGAAAAAGGCTTTTACAAGGAAGCGGGCCTTAATGTTGCTATTATACCTGCCGACCCAAATGACCCTGATACCTTTCCTAAAGTGTTAAACGGCCAAGCCGACTTTGCCATTACTCACTCAGGCATATTACAAAAACGCCAGCAAGGCGCATCGGTTGTTGCCCTTGGAGCCATTCTGCAGTTTTCGCCTTACTGCTGGATGGTAAAGAATAACTCAGATATTTTTCAGCCCAGAGACTTTGTTGGAAAGAAACTCAGCAAAGTTAGCTCACTAGAAAATGCAGAACTCTTGGTCATGTTACAGCGTGCTGGATTGAGCCAAGAAAGCTTGATGGCAGCTAGCCATGAAGGCGGCGTTAAAGAGTGGCTTGCCGGTGATTTAGATGCGGTGCAAGTGTATGTCACCAATGAGCCTTACAGCATGACTCTTAGAGGGGTTGGCTATCGACTCATTTGCCCGCAAAAGTTCGGCTTGAATGTGTATGGTGATATTTTATATACCTCTGAGCAGTTTTTAGCGAAGAAGCCTGAGGTTGTAGAGCGTTTTTACCGCGCGAGCCTAAAAGGGTGGCGGTATGCTTTATTGCACTTAGAAGAAAGCATCGATGTGACCAAGCAGCACTATGCTAAACATAAAAGCGTACAGGAGCTGGCTTATGAAGCACATGTTTTGGCAAGCTATATTCAACCTCCAGGGATTAAGTTAGGCAATATGTCGATGGCAAAATGGCGTTTAATTGCAGATCTATATGGCATCGAGCAAGCTGATTTTGATCAGGCTTTTGATGGCTTTATGTATGATCAGCAGCAAGCTGAAGCTATTGAGCTGTCGTGGATGTTGATCCTCGCCATCATTTTAAGTATTGCGTGTGTGCCATTGTACAGTCGCTTGATCAGCAGTAACCGACGTTAAATAAGATAAAAGCTGTTATACTGCTCTTTATTTCTTGTCGCTAAGTAGTTATGACACTTGCCGAGCACTTTGCAGCTTTAGATGCACTGCTATTTTCAACCCGCCAATACTGGCAATGTACCGCATTTGATTTTGATGATCTTCCTTGGCCTGAATTAGCCAACTTATTATGGGCGCTTGATGACCAACAAGTGAGTGAACTTGATGCCGATGAGCAAGCTTTATATCGTTATTTTGCTGAGGCAATAGAGGGTATCGACCAGTTGACTGAGTTGTGTAATTTGCCTGCTATAAGTGCTGCCCGTAATGAATTTCCATTTTGGATAAGTAATGGCATTAAGGGCCGTAAGTTTGAACAACTACAAGACTTTGTCGCGGCCATTAGTCAGCAGTCATTAAACCAGCCTGTTTTAGAATGGTGTGCTGGTAAAGGGCATTTAGGTCGTATGTTGGCATTTAATGGGGCACCACGTGTCCATAGCATTGAGCTACAACAACACTTGTGCGATCAAGGTCAACACAGTGCTAAGCAACAGCAATTGGCGATGCAGTTTTCACAGGCTGATGTATTAACCGATGACACAGATGGCTTTTTTGAAAGCCAGCAGCATGCAGTTGCATTGCATGCCTGTGGTCGTTTGCATCAAACATTTATGCAGCAAGCAAGTAAAGCGAAAACCCAGCAAATTAGTTTTTCACCGTGCTGTTATCATTTATTCACTGATAACGCTTATCAAGCAATGAGCGAGCCCGCAAAAAAAAGCCAACTTGCGCTTACTCATCGTGATTTAAAATTGGCACTACAAGAAACAGTAACAGCACCGAGCCGAGTTGATAAGGTCAGAAAAACAGAGGTTGAATGGCGTCTTGGATTTGATGCGTTACGTAAATCACTGACCGGTGAAATGCACTATGTGAGTGTACCGTCAGTGAACAAAGCGATCTTCTCTGATTCTTTTAACTCATTTTGTTTATGGGCTGCTGAGAAAAAATCATTACATTTACCTGAAGGCATTGATTACAATAAGTTTTTAGAGATAGGTAAAAAGCGCAAAAGGGTCACCGAGCGAGTTGAACTCGTCCGACATGTGTTCAGAAGGGCAATTGAAGTTTGGCTCGTGCTCGATCGTGCTTTATATTTGCAACAACAAGGGTATCAAGTAACAGTTAGTACGTTTTGCGAAAAGCAGCTGACACCAAGGAATATCTTGATCCAAGCTAATTATTAAAAACCGTAAAGAGGCGCAATGAGAAAGTTAAAAAATTTATTCGAAAATAATAGACGTTGGGCAGCGCGTACGAGTGAAAATGATCCTGAGTTTTTTAAAATTCTATCAATGCAGCAAAATCCAGAGTATTTGTGGATCGGTTGTTCTGACTCGCGTGTACCTGCAAACGAAATTGTAGACTTATTACCGGGTGAGCTATTTGTTCACCGTAACGTAGCAAATGTCGTTGTGCATACTGACCATAACTGTCTTTCGGTAATGCAATACGCTGTTGAAGTGCTGAAAGTGAAGCACATCATGGTCGTTGGTCACTATGGCTGTGGTGGTGTTCAAGCAGTATTAAACGAAGCGCGTTTTGGCTTAATTGATAACTGGCTACGCCATGTAGGTGATGTAAAAGAAAAACACATCGAACAACTCAATGCATTACCTGAGCAAGAGCGTTTAAATAGCTTAATTGAACTAAACGTTATCGAACAAGTACGTAACGTGTGCCGTACTAACATTGTGCAAGATGCTTGGGCGAAAGGCCAAGATTTAACAATTCATGGTTGGGTGTATGGCTTAGCGAATGGTCACCTTAATGATCTTGAGTCGGTTGTGACCTGTGCTGAAGAAGCTAGTGATACCTACGGTATCGCCGTTAAGCGTGTATTCGAACGCGTGGCAGAAAAAAGCTAAAACCTAAACTAGTTAGGTACAAAAAAGGAGAGCTAATTCGCTCTCCTTTTTTATTGTTCTTCTTGTTTGCTAGCAAGTTGCTGCTCGAGTAATGCAACTTTCTCTTCAAGCTCAGTGAGTTTTTCACGAGTACGAATAAGTACTTGGCTTTGAATATCAAACTCATCACGGCTTACAAAGTCCATCTCAGCAAGTTTGTTTTGAATAGCTTGCTTTGTTTTGCCTTCAACTGTTTCGGCAAGGTTTTTCACGCCTTGCGGCATGTTGTCAGTAATTTGCTTAGCGATTTCTTCAAGTTTTGCTGGGTTGATCATCTTCGTCCCTTGAGTCACGTAAAAAAACAATCTTACCTTATTGGCTAGGCGTAGTGTAGTGATTACGGTAAAATTGCCCGTCCTGTCTTTGGATAATTTCTTTAGGGGCTTATGAAACTCAACCCAAAACAAGATGAAGCGGTAAAGTATATCAGTGGACCGTGTCTGGTATTAGCCGGTGCGGGCTCTGGTAAAACGCGTGTTATTACTAATAAAATCGCTTACTTGGTGCAAAAGTGTGAGTATCAAGCGCGCAATATTGCGGCGGTAACTTTTACCAATAAAGCGGCAAAAGAAATGCGCGAGCGTGTAACGCAAACACTGGGTAAACAAGAGTCGAAAGGCTTATGGGTTTCAACGTTTCATACCCTTGGGCTTGAGATCATCAAAAAAGAGTTAACGACGCTAGGGTTTAAACCCGGTTTTTCGTTGTTTGATGATCAAGATACGAACCAGTTACTAGCCGAGCTGACCGAAGAAGAACTAAAAAAAGACAAAGACTTACTCAACCTACTAAAAATGCAAATAGGTAACTGGAAGAACGAATTGATTCTGCCAGAGCGTGCTGTTCGCGAAGCCCGTGAGCCACAAAAAGCCTTATTTGCTCAGCTGTATGCGCGTTATCAAAATCAACTACGTGCTTATAATGCCCTTGATTTTGATGATCTGATCATGATCCCTACTTTATTGTTAGGCCAAAATGCTACTGCGCGTGAGCGTTGGCAGCAGCGTTTTCGTTACCTACTGGTGGATGAGTATCAAGATACCAACACCAGTCAGTATCAGTTGGTTAAGTTATTGGTGGGTGAACGAGCTCGTTTTACAGTGGTAGGCGATGATGACCAATCAATTTACTCATGGCGCGGTGCTAAGCCTCAAAACCTTGTACTATTGAGTAAAGATTTTCCGGGCTTACGTTTAATTAAGCTTGAACAAAACTACCGAAGCGCAGGGCGAATTCTAAAAGCGGCGAATATTTTGATCGCCAATAACCCTCATGAGTTTGATAAAAAGCTATTCAGTGAACTTGGTTATGGTGAGCCAATCAAAGTGATTGGTTGTCGTGATGAAGAGCATGAATCAGAGCGAGTGGTGGCAGAGATCATTTCTCATAAATTCATGAAACGCACCAGCTACAAAGATTACGCGATTTTATACCGTGGTAACCATCAAGCGCGCGTGTTTGAAAAAGCACTTATGAGCAACCGCATTCCCTATAAGATCAGTGGCGGCATGTCGTTTTTCTCGCGTTCAGAAATTAAAGATATCATGGCGTATTTACGCTTATTGGTGAACCAAGATGATGACAATGCCTTTTTACGTATTGTAAATACGCCACGCCGTGAGATTGGTACGGTCACACTCGAAAAACTTGGCACCCTTGCTAATGAAAAGCATATCAGCTTATTTGCAGCCTGTTTTGAACCTGAACTTGCACACCGCTTAAAAGGCCGTGGTTTTAATGCCTTAGCTGGTTTTGCCCGCTGGGTGGTTGAGCTTTCTGATAATGCGGTACGCGGCGATACCCTTGAAGCTGTGAAAGAGTTAGTTAGGCAAATTAACTACGAAGCATACCTTTATGAGTCATCACCGAGTGCAAAAGCCGCTGAAATGCGCATGAAGAACGTTTCAGAGCTTTATCGTTGGATCACCGACATGCTAACAGGGGACGCAGACAACCCGCCGCTGAACCTTGCTGAGGTGGTTAGTAAACTGACTTTACGTGACATGCTTGAACGTAACGAAGAAGAAGACGAATCTGATGCGGTACAATTACTGACACTGCATGCTTCAAAAGGTTTGGAGTATCCGTATGTGTTCATGGTTGGCATGGAAGAGGGGTTACTACCACACCAAGTAAGTATCGATGAAGATAACGTTGAAGAAGAGCGTCGTCTTGCTTATGTAGGTATAACCCGTGCTCAACAAGAGTTGGTAATGACTTATGCTAAGTTACGTCGTCAATTTGGTGAAACGTCAGATACTGAGCTCAGTCGATTTGTGCAGGAGTTACCACAAGATGACTTAGCCTTTGAAGCGAAAAAGCCACCGTCTTCACAAGCTGAGCGTATGGAAAAAGGCCAAGCCCGTGTAGCTAATCTAAGAGCGATGCTTAAGAAGTAATTATTTGTGCGCTTGGTGTTTCGTATTCGAAGGGCGCCAGCGCATGCTGTTTACCAATAAACAACGACAACCCGTGCTTATCGAGTAACGTGCGGTAGTTAAAAATCGACGGTCCTTTCGCGATTACTTTGATATTTTGCAGCTTAGTAATCGCCAGTACACCTTGCAGTTGTAAGTGATAGTTTTCTTGCTGTAATACGCGCTTGCTAAATGTTGAACTTAATAACAAGTAATCGAATTGAAACTCAGTCAGTAAGTTTAACTCACAGCGATCTTTAGCAAATTCATTCAACCCAATCGAAAATCCTTGTGCGACCAAGTTTTTTAAATTTTCAATTTGTACCGCTGATGCGTAACGAATTTCTTGTTCGTTGAATAACAGACACATTCTATTCGCATCGTGGGCTTTTAATAGCTTACATAGTGCTTGAAAATTAATACGTTCAAGGACTAAGCCAGAGCAAGGGAACAATACTTTTTCTTTCTTACTGTCACTTACTAAGCTGAATGCTTGTTTTAGTAAGTTAAGTTCAACCTCAAAGTGCTGTACTCTATCGGTCGCAAACTTCTTAAGTACTTCAAAGCTGGTGCTGCCAAGTACTGGGTGTTCACCAAATGCTTCGAGTAAAGACTCTGCGCGAGTTTGCTCATCCAAGGTAATGATTTCGGCACTTCTAAAGTGCATAGGCAAGTCATCTAAGTGATGCATATTGTCAGCATCATGTTGCACATTACTGGCATTAAGCAGCGGATGGAAACATTCAAAGCGATTACGGCCTGCATTTTTAGCGTAATACATGGCGGCGTCGGCATCACGTATAATTTCATCGGTGTGCTTGTAGCTTGGTTTTGAGTAAGTAATACCAATACTGGCACCACTTTGAATGCATTGACCCTTCATACAGAAAGGTTTTCTCATTATTTCGATGATACGTTTGGCAACATCTTGAGCTTGCTGTTGCTCAGTTAAGTGAGTGAGCAATACCACAAACTCATCACCACCTAAACGTGCAAGTAAATCATGCTCACGGATACAATGCGAGAAAGATTCAGCAACACCAATTAAAAATTGATCGCCTGCTTGGTGACCAAGGTGATCGTTGATGTCTTTAAATTTATCAAGGTCAATAAATAACACTGCAAACTGCTGCTCTGGATAGCGCTGATAATGCTGCAATGTTTTTTCTAACTGTGTTAGGAATAAACTGCGATTAGGTAAACTGGTTAATGAGTCATGATGTGCATCGTGGTACAGCTGTTGTTCTATTTTTTTACGCTCTTCAATTTGCATCTGTAAGTGAAGGTTTGCTTGGCGTAACTCTTTCGTTTTCTCTGCAACTCTGTTTTCCAGCTTTTGATGATTTAGCTTTAACTCTTGATTTGCTAAATGGGTTTGAATGACGTTGGCTATTTGATGCGATACAAAGGTAATTAACTCACAGTCATCTTGCGTGAATTCGTGTTTATTATTATACGCTTGGCAAACTATTAGACCAATGACACCTTGCGATGTTTTAAGTGGTGCACCTAACCAGCTAGTTGCTGTTCGTTCAGCCGGGACGTCTACGGGCCTTTCAACAACGCCTAACTTAATTAGATTATTTGCTTTATCAATATCGATGACTTGGCATTCTTCGGAGCTTAAAACAAGTTCACTAAAACCTTTTGCAAAAGGTCTCGGCCTGCCTGTGTCATTGTATTCATCGACACAGTACGGAAAACTTAACCAGTGAGTTTGCTCATCATAAAGGGCAATATATAGATTGTCTGCATAGGTAATGGTTTTAATAATTTCGTGAACATGTTTATAAACGTCGTCAAGATTTTCACTTAAGGTTGCCAGCTCTGATATTTTAAAAAGGATCTGTTGACGCTCTAACGCTTTTTTACGTTGCTGTATTTCTTCATTGAGAGCTTGATTACTTTGTGTCAGTGCACGAGTACGAATTTTAACTTCTGATTCGAGCAGTTCACGTTTCTTAACTCGTTCGATGGCCGTTGCCAAATAAAGTGACATTACTTCTAGCAACTCAATTTGTTGCTCAGAATAACTCAGGTCTTTTTCATAGCTTTGCGCGACCATCACTCCAATTATTGACTTATCGCGGTATACAGGAACTCCAACCCAATGCTCGGCAGGTGTGCCAAAGCATTTGAGTAAGCCTTGTTCAACCGCTAGCTCTGTTTGTTGTTTGGTAAAGTAGCTGGTTTTACCTTGCTTAAATACGTAACCTGTCAGGCCTTCTTTAAAGTACTGTTCATACTTCAATGGCACAGAGAGGCCATCTTTTTCGTCGGCAAAATAAGATAACTCAAGGTTATCGTAAACAGGGTTATGCAAAACCACGAAGAAGTTTTTACTTGGAATATAGTCTTGCAGGATGTTGTGGATAGCAGGGTAAAGCAAGGTTAATTCGGCAACAGTACTCGCTTGCTCTGATAATTGTAAAAGAGCATGTTGCAAGTGATGTGATTGCTTATACTTTTGTAAAAGCGATTTTAAGCGAACATTTTTACGTGCAAGCTTATCAAAGTGTGTTGCTGAATCTTCCAATGATTTAGAACTCATTTTATTATTGTTTAAATATCGTCCTTAATAGTTCCACTTTTTTATTAGATCGTCAAGTAACAGCTGTTAACAAAATAGTAATTTATTATGGTCATATTTGGCTACAGAGCTAGCCTCGCGCCCTGATAAAGGCATAAAAAAAGGGCTTATAAAAATAAGCCCTTAGTATTAGATTTGAAACTGTTACTTGCTAGTCATGAAATCGATAGCAGCGCTGATCTCTTCATCAGAACAGTCCATACACGTACCTTTAGGAGGCATCGCGTTGAAACCATTGATTGCATGGTCAAGTAAAGTGTCCATGCCTTTAGCAATACGAGGAGCCCAATCATCAGCTGATTTAGGTGCGCCTAGTGCACCAGTGCCGTGACAAGCAAAGCATGCTGCTTGGTAAACTTGTTCACCAGAACGAGGGCCTGTAGGTTCAGCAGCGACTGCAGCTTTATCACCTTCTAGATAGACAGAACCAATTGGCGCTAGACGCTTTTTGATAGCATCTTCAGTCAAAGAGTTGTCATACGCTTGTGCATATGCCGTTGTTGCTAGCAGTAATAATGCAGCTGATAGTTTTTTCATTTTGCCTTGCTCACTTCGATTTGAACGTGATCAATCACGATATATATGACGGAAATTAGAACGATTATAACGCTAAGCCACAATTTATAAAATGATCTAAAAGGCTTTTTCTTGAGAAAAACCGTCATTTTTTTGCGTTAGCGCAAGAAAAGCCAGCATAAAATACTGGCTCTTAGCTTGATGCTTAAGCAAGCTCTAATACTTTGTTAACTAATTTTTCGATACCCGCATCTGCATCTAAAATACTTTGGGCCAACATATAGGCTGGGGTAGTGACCACTTTATGTTGTTGATCAACAACGATATCGTTCACAGCACAGCTTTGGTGTGCTCCACCAAGTTGTTCTATAGCTGCGGCGGTCTCTGCATCGCTCCCAATGGTTGTTTTTACACCTTTACCATAAATAAGCGGCAGCATGGCAGGCGCAATACATATATAACCAGCTGCTTTGTTGGCATCGACAAAAGCCTTCGCTGTTGTCAGTACATCACCTTGAACTTGTGCATCAGCACCTTTCACAGCAAAGTCGGATAGGTTTTTCGCGGCACCAAAACCACCCGGTACGATCAAGGCATCGAACTCATCTACATTTAGCTCAGTGAGCGCTTTTATTTCACCGCGGGCAATACGTGCAGCTTCAACTAGCACATTACGATTAGGTGTCATTTCTTCACCTGTTAGGTGATTAACGGTGTGCATTTGTTCGATATCGGGTGCGAAGCATTCATAGCTCGCGCCTGCTTTAGCGATATGTAATAAGGTTAACACGGCTTCATTGATTTCTGCGCCGTCGTAAACACCGCAACCAGCTAAAATTACAGCAACTTTTTTCATTTTTTGAACTCTCCTTAATGCGACTAGCTTAAGTTTAACAAGGATACGAGCATGGCGACAAAATAAAAAATTTTCGTCGCTTGATAACTCGCAAAGCATGATGAATAGCTGTTTATGCCTTTTTATAAATTACTAACGAAAAAAAAAGTATAAAGGATCGCTATGATCTTTGATCCATTATGCTAGAATACTCCTCCGGTTATGAAAAGGGATGTTAATTCGGTATCGAATAAGCAAAAGGTTATCGCTACTAAAACCGTTTTCCACATCGGACAAAAATAATAAAAAAAGAACGCCGTAATATCTTTTTTAAATAAAAACATAAGCTTATCTAATTCTCCTAAATGTTTTTTCATTTTGGGAGAATTAACTGTGTCTGTTATCTACAAAGTTATCCACAGCTTGCTCTGTCATAAAGCTTTATTGGTTAATAATTCACAGTCGTTTTCTTCATGACCTTATGGCATGCTTACAAACAATTTAATGTTATTCAATTAGGATCCAATTTCACCATGGCTCAGATCCCTGAAAATCCACTTATTCTTGTAGATGGTTCTTCTTATTTATTCCGTGCATACCATTCGCCACCGCACCTTACTAACTCAAAAGGTGAAGCGACAGGCGCAATCTATGGCGTAGTTAATATGCTTAAGAGTTTGATCAAGCAATATGATCCATCGCACATGGTGGTGGTATTTGATGCCAAGGGTAAAACCTTCAGAAATGATATGTACAGCGAATATAAAGCGAATCGTCCGCCAATGCCGGATGATTTACGCACACAGATCGCACCACTGCATAACATTATTAAAGCAATGGGTTTTCCACTGATTAGTATTGAAGGTGTTGAAGCTGACGATGTTATCGGTACGTTTGCGCGAATAGCCTCAGAGCAGCAGCGTCATGTGCTGATCTCGACTGGCGATAAAGATATGGCTCAGCTTGTTAATGAGCATGTTACGCTGATCAATACCATGACAGATAGCATTTCAGATCCAGAAACCGTGGTTGAGAAGTTTGGCGTTGGTCCTGAATTGATCATTGATTACCTTGCCCTAATGGGTGACAAAGTCGATAACATCCCAGGTGTTGATGGCTGTGGTCCAAAAACAGCGGTGAAGTGGCTGCAAAAATATGGATCATTACAAGGTGTCATTGATCATGCAGGTGAAATAAAAGGCAAGATTGGTGAAAAGCTTGCTACAGCACTTGATCATTTGCCACTTAGCTATGAGTTAGCAACAATTAAGTGTGATGTTGAGGTTGAGTCAGATCTTGAAAGCTTTAAGCTGCAAGAGCCTAATCGTGACGAATTGATTGCACTTTATGGTGAGTGTGAGTTCCGCCGTTGGTTAGCTGAGCTACTTGATAACCCTAAAGACGCTGACACGCATTTAGATGTGCCAACTGAAGCTAACGAACTACCAAAAGTTGCTGATGCACACTACGAAACAATCTTAACTGAAGAGCAACTTGATACCTTAGTGGCGCAGTTAAATGACGCCGAATTGTTTGCTTTTGATACTGAAACAACCAGCCTTGATTATATGCAAGCGCAATTGGTTGGTATGAGCTTTGCGGTTAAAGCCGGTGAAGCGGCTTACCTTCCGGTTGGTCACGATTACCCAGATGCGCCTGAGCAATTAAGCTTAGAAACCGTAATGGCAAAAATTGGCCCAATCTTAGCTGACGAAAACAAAGCGAAAGTGGGGCAAAACCTTAAGTACGATAAAAGCGTGTTAGCTAACGCAGGTTTTGAATTAAAAGGCATTAAATACGACACCATGCTGGAGTCGTATGTATTTAATAGTGTAGGCAGCCGCCATGATATGGACTCGTTGGCACTGAAATACCTTGGTCACAAAAATATCAGCTTTGAAGATATTGCCGGTAAAGGTAAGAAGCAGTTAACGTTTAATCAAATTGAGCTAGAAAAAGCGGCGCCTTATGCTGCTGAAGATGCCGATATAACGCTACGTCTTCATCAAGTATTATGGCCAAAAATTGATGCTGATAGCCACTTAAAATCGGTATTCGAAGAGATTGAGTTACCACTTGTCACAGTGCTTTCTGATATTGAGCGTACTGGTGTTGCAATTGATAGCAACATGCTAGCAGCTCATAGCCAACGTTTAGGTGAACGCCTGTTAGAGCTTGAGCAAGAAGCTTATGATATTGCGGGTGAAAAATTTAACTTAGGCTCACCTAAGCAACTGCAAGCTATTTTGTTTGAAAAACTTGAGCTGCCTGTTATCAAGAAAACACCTAAGGGTGCACCTTCGACAGCAGAAGAGGTGTTACAAGAACTAGCTCATGATTATCCATTACCAAAAGTGATTATTGAGCACCGTGGTTTATCTAAACTTAAATCAACCTACACAGATAAACTTCCGCTAATGGTTGATGAGCGCACTAAGCGAGTGCATACCTCTTACCATCAAGCTGTAACAGCAACAGGACGTTTAAGTTCAACGGATCCTAACTTACAGAATATTCCAATTCGTTCAGAAGAAGGCCGTCGAATTCGTGAAGCCTTTGTTGCTGCACCAGGCCATAAAATTGTGGCTGCCGATTACAGCCAAATTGAATTACGTATCATGGCGCATTTATCTCAAGATAAAGGCCTATTAACTGCCTTTGCGAATGGTTTAGATGTTCACAGTGCAACAGCGGCAGAAGTCTTCGGGGTTAGCCTTGAAGAGGTTACCAGCGATATGCGCCGTAAAGCTAAAGCGGTTAACTTCGGTTTAATTTATGGCATGTCGGCGTTTGGTTTATCACGTCAATTAGATGTACCACGTCATGAAGCACAGCATTATATTGATAAATACTTCGAGCGTTTCCCTGGCGTACTTGAGTACATGGAAACAACCCGTGAAAAAGCAGCTGATAAAGGGTATGTAGAAACAATTTTTGGCCGCCGCTTACATTTACCTGAAATCAATGCCCGTAACGGTGCTCGTCGTAAAGCCGCTGAGCGTGCTGCTATCAACGCACCAATGCAAGGGACTGCTGCAGATATCATCAAAAAAGCGATGCTAAAAGTTCATCAATGGGTGAACGCACAAGCTGCAGGCTCAGTTAAGCTGCTCATGCAAGTGCACGATGAATTAGTGTTCGAAATTAAAGAAGAATCTGTGGACGACTATAAAGCTGAAATTTGTAAGTTAATGTCAGAAGCCGCTACTCTTGATGTGCCTCTGATTGTTGAAGCCGACAGCGGTGACAACTGGCAACAAGCTCACTAATATCTAAACTAAGAGCCACCGATATAACAATTCGAGTGGCTCGGTCTGATTAGTTAAGGAGTGGTCGGTAGCTCCTATCATCCCCATAGCTTGATGTGAAATTGCTCCAAAAGTTTAACCCCAAACTTTAATTGTAAGCTCGTTACTTATTTATTTCTAAAATAGCTTTTAGGGTATTCTCTTTTTCAAGAATATCGCGATACAGTGCGAACTGGTTTCGGGCTCGTTCGAGATTATGGTGAGCATGTTTAGTCGCAAAGTAATTGTCACCATCAATAAAATCAGTAAGAAAGCGCAAGCCAATCATAAATGTCATTACTTTTGTGCCAAGCCAAAAGCTCTCTTTTTCTGCATCAGTGATTACATTTTTTAATGGTTCTACATAGCCCTTAACAATAGCTGCAAAAATTTCTTCGCGAACTGTTACATTTTTCAGGTTAGTTGAATCCTCTTGCTCAGGTGAACAGAAAGTGCGCACCATGTCACCAAAATCAAATAACCAATAGCCAGGCATACAGGTATCTAAATCGATAACTGCTTTTGCATCATCAGAATCTTTACAAAAAAGCATGTTATTGATTTTTGTATCATTATGACAGGGTCTTAATGGGATCTTACCTTCCAGTTTCTGTAGTTCATCAATTAGCGATTGCTGATTTAAACAGAACTCGATATCTGGTTGGCAAAGCTCGATACGATTTACAGGGTCATTTTCGATTGCTTTTCTGAAAGCATCAAAACGCATTGCTAAATTATGAAAATCTGGGATAACATGATGTAGTTGCTCAGCCTGAAAGTCTTGTAAAGCAAGCGCAAATTGACCAAATGCATTGGCCGCAGTTTGTGCTTGAGAGATGTTTGCTACAACATCCTCACTGTAACTGCCGCCAATAAATTCGAGTGCACGCCACACGCCTTGGTCATATTCCACCAAAAAATCATTTTTTATTGTCGGTACATGACGAATAATCTCGAGACTATATTCTCCTTTCACATGTTTGTCGTTTAGGTGCTTTTCGATAAGCCTTGCATTCTCTACAAGCTGCTCAGGGTTAGGAAATACATCAGTATTTAGTTTTTGCACAACGACAGCATTATCTTGTGACTTAAGAAGCATCGTTGTGTTTATATGGCCGTTGCCAATAGGTTTCAGTGTCACGTGATCTGAACTTAAGCCAAAATGCTCAGAAAGATAAGTTGCAACAGGATTCGACTTCATTAATTTTCCATTACTTTTTGTAAGAAGAGGTGTAGATTTATTCATTAAGCCCGAGGCGTAACTGACGTAATGTACTTGCTATTGCATCCAATTCAGCTTTGTAGGTTACGCCGTACCATGGCTCTTGTGCGGTATAAACGGCGACAGTTTGATTGTAATCTTTAATCGCAAGTTGTATCTGATTTGGTAAATAATACTCTTTCGTGACACCGTTGTCAGTATTTTCTAAAAACTGTACAAAGCCCTTTTCTAGAACCATGAATAAATCATCTGTAATCCCCCAAAAACTCATTGAACCAAGAGCTTCCTTAGCAATACTCTGACGCTCACCTAGAGAGTTATTACCTAACAAAATACCTTGCTCTAGCTTGATATCAAGATATTCGACAACATCGATTAAATGTTGTTGCTCATCGATGCTACACACTCCGCGATTGACCCCTCCTTGAGTCGATAAAGTATCAACTATAGGGTAACCAACCATAGCCCAATCATTACTACGCTTAAAATGTTCGGCGATAATTTTAAACGAAGAGGCCCCATAATAATCATCGGCTGTAATTACAATTGCAGGGTTCTTTACATAGGGTTTTGCACATAAAAGAGCGTGGCCTGTTCCCCAAGGCTTTTGCCGCTCTTTAGCTAAAGAAAGATACTTTTCTGGAATTGCAGTGATTTCTTGATTAACTAAGATAACTTCAAGTGATTTAGGCAAACGGGGTAAAATTCTTGCTTCAAATTCGGCTCGAATATTAGCATTTATGATGATAACAGCTTGAGTTACACCTACTTGAACAGCATCTCGAATACTTAGTTCCATAATAGTACTGTTAAGACCTTGAATATCAGCAATTTGTTTGTTTCCACCAAAGCGACTACCGAGTCCGCCAGCTAATACGGTTAAGGTTAGAGAATGATGAGTCATTGCGCGAGTAATAAGATGAACAAAGGAAAAGTGTACCAGAACCTTTGATATTCGAGCAACGGCTGTTAATAAGGATTGTAAGTGTTAAAAAGCACTATGTTAAGAGAGATTTAAGAGGGCACAAAGTAGAGCTCAGTGCTCCTCAAAAATCATCAGCACGTTGTAGTGATTAAGTGTTTATTTGAAGGTTGCTAGCAACTGTAATAACTGTTGCAGTTTAATAACGGTTTTTTTCAGCTTTTCTTCGTCCATACCGTCGTTGCTTAAGCTTTCTACATCAGCTGCAACATCGAGAACGTAAGGTTTAAAGCGTTTCGCTTCAAAATCAAAGCCAGCATCTTTTGCAAATAAGGCTTTGAATTTGCCATGGCCTTGCTGCTGTAAATCATCTAATTTTTTATCAGCATCAAGTGCCTGACGATAAACGATTTTTAGGTTAGCATTGAGTTGTTCAATAATTGAATCCATTTTTTTCCTAAAGCTTTAGACTGCAATGCCGATATAGTACGTGGATTGTCATAAAAAGTCAGGTAATGAACTATGAATATATCAGGATCAAGCTTACCAGCGATGAGTGGCGGTGGCGAAAGCGCAGAAGTTTACAGCGCATCACTTGCTAAAAAACAGCAAAAGGCTGATGGTGCTGCGGCACTTGCACTTATCGAAGGCGCAGCAATGAATACCAGTGCTGCACAAACACCTGCTAAGTCGGTAACTGCGACACTAGGTAACAACGTAAACGTATACGTTTAACTACAGTATATTGAGATCGATAGGCGTTTTACTTTTTTCGCCGCCGATCTCACGCACCAGCTTAGGAACCAAAAAACCCGGCAATGCTGCCAGCATAGCCGTTACGATTTCTCGTGCCTGACTCTCAGCTATATCAAAATGGCTAGCACCCTCAACTTTATCTAGTAGATGTAAGTAGTAAGGAAGTATATCTGCCTCAAACAGAGCCTCACTAAGTGCAACTTGCGACTCGACAGAATCATTCACATCTTTTAGTAACACCGCCTGATTTAGTAACGTCACCCCTGCAGCTTTTAACTTTTGCATGGCCGTTTTAAAGTCATCATCAATTTCGTTAGCGTGATTGATATGATTTATAAACACCACCTTTAAGGGCGATGCAGCAAAGCGTGCACATAGCTCATCGGTAATTCTTGCAGGGATCACCACAGGTAAGCGGCTGTGAATACGCATGCGTTTAATTTGCGGAAGCTGCTCTAACTCATCCATAAACCAACTAACAGCATCGTCTTTGGCCATCAATGGATCGCCACCACTTAAAATGACTTCGTTGATGTTGCTGTCGGCTTTAATGTAAGCCAGTGCATCAATTAAACTGCGTTTGTTTAATTGGTTTTCTTGATAAGGAAAATGGCGTCTAAAGCAATAACGGCAATTTACGGCACAGCCAGTTTTAAACATCACTAAAACCCGAGAGCGATACTTGTGTAACAAGCCAGGTTGGTTGTTATCTTGCTCTTTTAGAGGGTCTTTGTCGTAACCTGTTTTTGCTAAAAACTCTTGGTGCCTGGGCATCACTTGCAGCAAAAGAGGGTCGTTTATGTCGCCATAACGCATTTTTTTGATAAAAGGCAGCGGCACGCGGACAGGAAAAAGACTGCGTGCTTTGAGGTCTTTTTCGTCTACTTTGCTTGATAATCCTAGCATTTCTAGCAAGCGTTCAGGACAAGTGACAACATTTGCCAATTCTTTTTGCCAGTTTTTATGCAAATTTACTTCATTTCTTTGTATCATTGACACGTAGATTACTCGAAATTATTTAGACAGAGGAAACGATGGCGAATTATAGCACCAATGAGTTCAAGGGCGGCCTAAAAATTATGTTAGACGGCGAACCTTGCAGCATCTTAGAAAATGAAATGGTAAAACCAGGTAAAGGCCAGGCGTTTAACCGTGTTCGTATTCGTAAACTTATCACAGGTAAAGTACTAGAAAAAACATTCAAGTCAGGTGAATCAGTTGAAGGTGCAGACGTAATGGATACAGATTTAGCGTATCTATACACTGACGGTGAGTTCTGGCACTTCATGAACAACGAAACATTTGAGCAAATCGCTGCTGACGAAAAAGCGCTTGGCGACAATGCAAAATGGTTAGTTGAAAATGACGTTTGTACTATCACGCTTTGGAACGGTAGCCCAATCGCCGTGACTCCACCAAACTTCGTTGAATTAGAAATCACTGAAACAGATCCAGGTCTAAAAGGTGATACAGCGGGTACTGGCGGTAAACCAGCAACATTAAGCACAGGTGCTGTTGTTCGTGTTCCTCTATTCGTACAAATCGGCGAAGTGATCAAAGTTGATACTCGTAGCGGTGAATACGTGAGCCGTGTTAAGTAATAGGCATTGTTAAGCAATTTATTATAAAATCCCAGCTTCTGCTGGGATTTTTTTTGGGAAACACTTTATGTCTAATGGCCTTTGGCAACCAAGCGCCGATATTGAAACTTTACGAGAGCGTGCCGCTATCATCCGTCGTATTCGCGAGTTCTTTTATGCACGTGATGTTATGGAGGTTGAAACGCCAAGCTTAAGCGCGGCCAGTGTAACCGATGTGCATTTAGCGACATTTAGTACCGAGTTTGTTGGCCCAGGTCATGCTGGTGGCTTACCACTTTATTTGCAAACGTCACCTGAGTTTGCCATGAAGCGTTTACTTGCTGCAGGCTCTGGGGCTATTTTCCAGCTATGCAAAGCTTTTCGTAATGAAGAGGCGGGTAGTCATCATAATCCTGAATTTACAATGCTTGAGTGGTATCGTCCGGGTTTTGATGAATTTGCGCTTATGGATGAAATGGATGAGCTTATGCAATTGGTGCTTGGCGTAGAAAGCGCTGAGCGACTCACTTATCAGCAAGCCTTTATGAACGCCTTAGGTGTAGACCCTTTAACTGCTGATATCAGCACATTACAGCAACTAGCAAAGGAGCAGGGCTTTGCCGATATTGCCGCGAATGAAACGCATCGCGATACCTTGTTACAGCTATTATTTTGTATGAAGGTTGAACCAACGATTGGCCAAGAAAAGCCTTGTTTCGTTTATCATTTTCCAGCTTCGCAAGCAGCGCTTGCCCAAATTTGTCAGCACGATGAGCGAGTAGCTGGTCGCTTTGAGTTATATTTTAAAAATATGGAACTGGCAAACGGCTTTAATGAACTGACCAATGGCAAAGAGCAAGCAGCTCGTTTTAGTGAAGATAATCAGTACCGTGAAGCAAATGGCTTAAAGCAAGTGCCAATGGATGAGCGTTTAATAGCTGCACTAGAGCATGGCTTACCACAATGTGCGGGTGTCGCACTGGGTATAGATCGACTCATTATGCTGGCAACGAATAAGCAAAAGATTAAAGACGTACTCGCCTTTGATATTGAAAGGGCTTAACTTATTTGGCTCTAGGCTCTAGGCTCTAGGCTCTAGGCTCTAGGCTCTAGGCTCTAGGTGTTTGGGTGCTAGGTGAAAACCTAGCACCTAATTGCTTATAGCTCGTAAATAAATGTCACACCGGCAACCATAGGTTCGCCAAGTTGTGTGTATGTATGAGTGGTGTAACCATCTAATGGGTCGTTACCAAACTCAAAACCACGGGTTGGTACGTCTTCATCAAATAAGTTACGTGCCCACGCATTAATGCTCCAATTATCACTTTCATAACCAAATGAAGCATTCACTAAGTTGCTGCTAGGTGCTTTTGAGTTATGGCTATCAGAGAAGTAGTAATCGTCTTTGCCTTCTACTCCAATTGATGCATAAAGTGCTGGCGTAAAGTTATAACGCGCAGTGAATGCGTATTGGTATTTAGGTGCTTGTGCTTGATCTCGACCATCTTGATCTAGGCCTGATTGCGCAACAAAGTCATTGATTTCTGTATTTAGATAACCAGCACTACCTGTTAGTAGTAAATTGTCAGTTGCTTGGAAGCTGCCTTCAATTTCTAAACCGTAGTTTTCACCAGAGCTGGCGTTATCGATATAGCCTGTGAATTTTTGGCCTTCAACTTGCCACGATTTTAGCTGCATATCTTCACGGTACATGTAGAAAGCGGCAAGACGTAACACAAACTTATCGTCCAAAGAGCTGCCTTTAACACCAAACTCACCGCTCCATAGGTATTCAGGGGCAAATGATGTGTGATTAGCAAAGAAATCAGCATCTAGGTTTAAGCCTTCGTCTTTTGCTTTTGCTAAAGCTTCAGAGTTAATACCGCCAGCTTTATAGCCACGAGTAATGCTAGTGTAGATCATGGTGCGATCAATCACTTGGTATTCAAGTGCAAGCTTACCGCCCACCATGACATCATCCGTTTCTTCAATAAAACCGTTATTGTCGATGTAGTCGCCTTGATACTGCTCAACACGCAGACCCGTAATTAAGGTTGTTTTTGGACCAATAGCTGTTGCTAGTTGGCCATACGCAGCAATATTGCTGGTTTCATAATTAGATGCAAATGGTTGTGCCAGCCAAGTGTATTGACGTTCTAAGTCAACTTCGCGGCCTTGATAGTAAATGCCTGCGACCCACTCGCCAGATTTACCACTAAATTGCAGCTCAGCCGCTTGATCTTGGCGATCGCGAAAGTAAGCATCTGTTGAGCTATAGCCCCATTCATGTAGACCTGCTGCACATAATTCAGGTTGAGCTTCATCATTACACACCCAGTCTTCGTCGTAACTGTATAACAGCTCGCTGTCGATACCAGATAGGTTTAAGCTGATATCAAATAAGTCAAAACCGGTATAAATATTTGCTAGGCCAACCGCAATGCTTTCTTGGTTGTCTTGGCCTGGTTCATCAGCAACACTATAACGGCTATTATCCAATGTGAAGGCGTCATAGCCGTTATTAATATCGATGTAATGTACATTCAGTTCAGTACGTAAATGCTCGGTCAATTGACTGTGTAATTTAAAGCGAGAGACAAGCTCGTCTTGTTGCTGGGTATCTTTGCCTAAATAACGGTTTTCTACATACCCATCAGACTCACGTTGATAAATACTAGCGCGTACTGCTGTGTCGTCGGTAATACCCGTACCTGCGGCAATACCTGCTTCATAGCTGTTGTAGTTGCCCGCACCTAATTGTATTTTCACACTTGGGTCAAGAGTGGGGGTTGCAGATTCCATTTGAATCATGCCAGCTAAGGCATCAGCACCAAAGCGAGTTCCTTGTGGGCCGCGATAAATTTCAACTTGGTCGATATCAAATAACAGTGAACTGCCGCCTAAACCAGAGTAGTTAATACCGTCGATCACTAAGCCAACCGAAGGATTAATAGGGTCAACAAACTGTGAGCGTAAACCGACACCACGAATTTGCACGAAACGACCACGAGATGCCCCTGAGGTAAAGTTTACATTCGCTGCACTAGCAAGCATCTCATCTAAAAACTTTGCACCGCGTTGATTGATTTCATGATCTGAAAACAAGCTTGCGCTGGCACTAAGGGTTTGAATGCTTTCTCTTTTGAAATCACCGGTAACTTCAATTTTTTCAAGCTCACCGTCTTCAGCGTAAGCAATCGAAGATGCTGCGAATAAAGGCAGGATGGCAGCAGATAATAATGATAAACGTCGTTTCATGCGGATTCTTAACTCCATTTTCGGGACTGCTATTCTAGCAACCTAGCTAGCCAAATGGCTATAAAATCAATTTTTATGATATAAACGCAGGCAATTATACGTAAATTGATTAGGAATACGACTATGACCTTTAAAGTAGACTTTAAAGTGCGTGATTATGAGTGTGATTTACAAGGAATTGTAAACAACAGTGTTTATTTTAATTATTTAGAACATGCACGCCATGAGTTTTTACATGCCCAAGGTATCGATTTTGCAAAGCTCGCAAGAGAAAAAGTAAACCTTGTCGTACTGCGTAGCGAAATGGATTACAAGGCATCACTTATGCCGGGTGATGAATTTTACGTTGCCGTTGAGCCTGAGCGTATCAGCCGATTAAAGTTTGCTTTTAGGCAAACAGTGTATCGCAAACATGATCATAAAGTGATGTTGCAAGCTTTGGTGATTGGCACGTCAGTAAATGAAAAAGGTCGTCCTTTTTTACCAGAAGAAGTCGATAACTTATTCAAATAGTCTGCGTTGTTCTTTGATAAGCTAACTTAGAACAATTTTTTACAGATAAAACATGTTTTTTTAACGATCAATTGCGTTAAATGTTGTTATTATTACTACATTGAAATTTGAATAGTTAAAAAATATGAAGTTAGTAGCCTTGCCTCTTCTTTTTGTATTATTTTGCATGGGCTGCTCATCGACAGGGACAGTCACTAGTGAGCAATTAAAATATACACAGTGGCAATTATCAAAAGTGAATGGTTTAGCTATTCCTGTATCTCAAAAAGCCTCTATACGCTTTATCGAAGCGATGCAGGTTAACGGCTTTGCTGGCTGTAATAAATTTTTTGGTGAAGGTGCGCTCAGCGAAGATACGCTAACGGTAAATAAGTTAGGTATGACTCGTAAATCATGTGGCGAGCAAGTTAATGAGCTTGAGCAGCAATTATTGTCAGCGCTAAAAGAAGGTGCGGCAATTACGCTAACAGGTGAGAAACTAACTCTGCAAGGCGAGCATCACTTTACCTTCATTGCAAAAAACTAAAGTGGCTTAGCTTGCAGCAATTTTTTAACTGGCGTACACTCAGGGCGTTTTAAAGAAACGAATTTATACTTGTCGGAGTGCCTTTAACAAGGCTGAGATCGCGAAAGCGGGATCCGTGAACCTGATCAGGCTAACACCTGCGTAGGGAACAAGCTGCCTCACTGGGCGCTTGTGCGCCAAATTTATGGGGTATAAGCGGCGCAGGCTGCACTAGTAAGCATTTAGCTTATTAACGATCCAATGGCGTTTGCCACTCTCTATTGCATTTGCAATATCTGACAAGACAACCCTTAAAGCAATGAGGTAAGTCATGTCAAACACAACAACTAAACCATCTCGCCGCGAAGTTCGTGCGGCAGCATCAGATTATATTTATAACTTAACGGGTCAACCCTTTCCTAATTCTCATAAAGTTTATGTAGAAGGTACACAAGACAATGTACGAGTAGGGATGCGTGAAATCACTCTCAGCGATACCTTCATCGGAGGCACTGAAGAGAACCCTGTATTTGAATCTAACGCACCAATTCGTGTTTACGATACCTCGGGCCCATACACTGACCCAGATTTTAAACTTGATGTGCGCAAGGGCCTTGAGAAATACCGTGAAAAGTGGATTGAAAGCCGCGGCGACACTGAAATTTTAGACTCAGTGACTTCGCAATTTTCTCAACAACGAATGGCAGATGAAGGGTTAGATCATATCCGCTTTGAGCATCTACCAAAGATCCGCCGTGCAAAAGCAGGCAAAAACGTAACGCAAATGCATTATGCGCGACAAGGTATTGTGACGCCTGAAATGGAATATGTGGCAATTCGTGAAAACATGGGACGCGCTAAAATTCGTGAAGAGTTGCTTGCGGCCCAGCACAAAGGCGAATCGTTTGGCGCTAGTATTCCTGATTTTATTACCCCTGAATTTGTGCGTGATGAAATTGCCCGTGGCCGCGCAGTGCTTCCTAACAACATCAACCACCCGGAAACTGAGCCGATGATCATTGGCCGAAACTTCTTAGTTAAGGTGAACGCGAATATTGGTAATTCGTCGGTGACTTCATCAATCGAAGAAGAAGTAGAAAAAATGGTGTGGTCGACTCGTTGGGGCGCCGACACGGTAATGGACTTATCAACGGGTCGTTATATTCACGAAACCCGTGAGTGGGTGGTACGTAATTCGCCAGTACCAATTGGTACCGTACCAATCTATCAAGCGCTTGAAAAAGTAAACGGTGTGGCTGAAGACCTAACGTGGGAGATTTTCCGCGATACCTTGATTGAACAAGCAGAACAAGGTGTTGATTACTTTACTATTCATGCTGGGGTATTGCTGCGTTACGTGCCAATGACGGCAAAGCGTGTTACCGGTATTGTTTCCCGTGGTGGCTCAATCATGGCGAAATGGTGTTTAGCGCACCATAAAGAAAACTTCTTATACACGCACTTTGAAGAAATCTGTGAAATTTTAAAACAGTATGATGTGTGTTTTTCATTAGGTGATGGCTTGCGCCCGGGCTCTATTGCTGATGCTAATGACGAAGCCCAGTTCAGCGAATTACGTACTTTAGGTGAGCTGACAAAACTTGCTTGGAAACATGATGTGCAAGTGTTTATCGAAGGCCCAGGTCATGTGCCAATGCATATGATCAAAGAGAACATGGAAGAGCAGCTAAAACACTGTGAAGAAGCACCGTTTTATACTCTTGGTCCATTAACCACGGATATTGCACCGGGGTACGATCATTTCACATCAGGTATTGGCGCTGCGCAAATTGCTTGGTACGGCTGCGCTATGCTTTGTTATGTAACTCCTAAAGAGCATTTAGGTTTACCAAACAAAGAAGACGTTAAAGAAGGTTTAATCACCTACAAAATTGCTGCTCATGCTGCCGATTTGGCAAAAGGTCACCCGGGTGCGCAAGAGCGTGACAATGCATTATCAAAAGCACGCTTTGAGTTCCGTTGGCACGACCAATTTAACCTAGGTTTAGACCCAGAACGCGCCCGCGAATATCACGATGAAACACTGCCACAAGAATCAGGCAAGATTGCACACTTCTGCTCTATGTGTGGCCCTAAGTTCTGCTCGATGAAGATCACTCAAGAAGTACGTGATTACGCCAAAGATCTTGAAGCAAGAGGCATTGATCCAAATAACGTAGGCGATGCTATCGAAATCAAAATGGTCGATGTTGAAGCCGAAATGAAAGCGAAATCAGACGAGTTCAAAAAAACAGGCTCTGAGATTTACCACAAAGCCGTTTAATTGATGGAGCTAGGCATCAGCGATAGGCTCTGGGTTTTTACTTAGGGCCTAGAGCCTAGGGCCTAGAAATTTTATGTCTTTAAAGATAGCGATACTGGGCTTTGGTTTAACTGGCCGTTTAACTGCATTGGCACTTGCTAAAGAGCATCAGTTAAGTGTGTTTGAGCAAGATGATGAACATGCTAGCAACAGTGCTGGCAGCGTTGCTGCAGCGATGTTAGCCCCCCTTGCTGAATCAGTCTTGTGTGAACAGGATTTAGCTCTACAAGGGCTTAATAGCATCACTCGTTGGCAGCAAATTTTAAGTGAGCTCGATGACGCTGTGTATTTTCAACAAACAGGCAGTTTAGTGGTTGCTCATCAGCAAGATAAGGGCGATTTACAAAGTTTTGTGAGCCGCTTAAAACCGCTTGAAAGCTATCAGGCACAGGCATTGGTTGGTACTCAAATTGCTGATCTTGAACCAGAACTAGCTGGGCGTTTCCATCAAGGTGTGTATTTACCTTGTGAAGGGCAACTCGATAATCAGGCATTTTATAGCGCTAGTTTTAAAAAGCTTACCTCGCAAGGAGTGCAATTTAACTTTGGCTGTAAAGTTGAATTGAACGCCCATCAAGTGAATGGCCAAAGCTTTGATTATGTATTTGATTGCCGCGGCTTAGGTGCAAAACAGGCTGAACCTTTACTTCGCGGAGTCAGAGGGGAGGTGGCGCGTTTATATGCACCAGAGGTGAACCTAACCAGACCAATACGGCTGATGCATCCGCGCTACCCCATTTATATTGCTCCTAAGCCAAATCATCAATTTGTGATTGGTGCGACTGAAATCGAATCGCAAGACCGCGGTAAAGTCACCGTGCGCTCGGCGCTTGAGCTATTGTCTGCTGCTTATACCGTGCATAGCGGCTTTGCTGAAGGGCGTATCGAGAGCTTGCAATCAGGGCTTCGTCCAGCGTTTGCAGACAACCGCCCT
This sequence comes from Pseudoalteromonas sp. S1650, assembly GCF_005887195.1. Classification (NCBI taxonomy): domain Bacteria; kingdom Pseudomonadati; phylum Pseudomonadota; class Gammaproteobacteria; order Alteromonadales; family Pseudoalteromonadaceae; genus Pseudoalteromonas; species Pseudoalteromonas sp. S1650. The sequence goes on from NZ_PNDF01000036.1 coordinate 47,195, forward strand.
AAAGTCACAAAACAAGGTCGAGTGATCAAAATTAATGGCTTGTACCGTCATGGCTATTTACTTGCGCCTCAGGTGGTCGATGATGCAGTGAGCTTAATTGCTTAAGGATAAAAATGAATATTTTAATTAATGGTCAGTCAGTTACAGTGAACGACAATACATCGCTCACTCAGGCGTTGAGCCAGTTTGGCGCAAGACCTCCATTTGCCGTTGCCGTTAATGGTGACTTTGTACCGCGCAGCCAATGCGATGCAAAAACCCTCAACGAAGGCGACAGCATTGAGCTATTGTCGCCAATTCAAGGGGGCTAAGATGGATAGTTTTTCGGTTTATGGTGAGCAATTTACGAGTCGTTTACTGATTGGCTCAGCACTGTACCCTTCGCCAAGTGTTATGACAGAGTCGATAGTGGCCTCACAGGCTGAAATTGTCACCGTTTCATTAAGACGTCAGCAAAGCGCTGCTGCGGGTGATGATTTTTGGCAATTGATAAAAAATACCGGGTTAAAGGTGCTGCCAAATACGGCGGGTTGTCATAGCGTGAAAGAAGCGGTGACCTTGGCACAAATGTGCCGCGAAGTGTTTGCCACTGATTGGATCAAGTTAGAGTTGATTGGTGATGAATATAATTTACAGCCCGATCCAATCGCATTGCTTGAAGCCACTAAAATTTTATTGGCCGATGGCTTTAAAGTTTTGCCTTATTGCACAGATGATTTAGTGCTGTGCCAGCGCCTCGCTGATTTAGGCTGCGAAGTACTTATGCCTTGGGGCGCACCGATTGGCACGGGTAAAGGCTTGCTGAATCCTTATAACTTAAAAATGATCCGTGAGCGCTTGCCAAACCATACTTTAATTGTTGATGCGGGCTTAGGTTTACCATCTCATGCCTGCCAAGCGCTTGAATTAGGGTATGATGCCGTATTATTAAACTCGGCAATTGCAGGTGCAGGTTGCCCAGTAACGATGAGTAAAGCGTTTAAGAGTGCGGTTGAAGCGGGGCGATATAGCTATTTGGCTAAAGCGATGCCAGAGAAAGACGTAGCAAGCCCATCAACGCCGACGCTTGGAATGCCATTTTGGCATCAAGAATAAAATGTGAGGAATAACATGAATCAGGTTGTATGGACCATAGCTGGCTCAGATTCGGGCGGCGGTGCAGGAATTCAAGCCGATATCAAAGCAATGCAAAGTTTTAATGTACATGGCTGTACGGTTATTACTGCTTTAACGGCACAAAATAGTTTAGGTGTAGAAGCACTTAACCCGATTTCAACAGAAGTGATTGAGTCGCAACTATTAGCCTTAGCCAGTGATATGCCTGCCAGCGTGATTAAAATTGGCATGCTTGCCAATGTGCAGCAAATACAGCTTATTAGTGAGCATTTAAAACATTACAAAGCAACTTGGGCAGAGCCGCCTTTGGTTGTTTATGATCCGGTTGCCATTGCCTCAAGTGGTGATTTATTAACAGAAGAAGATACTGTTAGTGCTATCAAAGAGTGTTTATTGCCATTAGTCGATGTTGTAACACCGAACACCCACGAAACACAGCTATTAACTGGTGTTTACCTGATTGGCCCAAGCGCAGTGAAAGAGGCCGCAAAGAAGTTAACAGGCTATGGTGCAAAAGCGGTGATCATCAAAGGGGGTCACTGGGATTACCCAAGTGGCTATTGCATTGATTACTGCGTGCAAGGTGAGCAGGAATATTGGCTTGGTAACGAAAAAATTCAAACTCCGCATAGTCACGGTACTGGATGCAGTATGGCCTCTGTGATTGCTGCGTGTTTAACCAAACAGTATCCTCTCAAAGATGCCTTTATTTTAGCGAAAACCTATATAAACCAAGGATTAAAAGCAGCCATTCGATATGGTGAAGGGATTGGCCCCGTTGCACACACTTGCTTTCCAACAAATCTAGCTGATTACCCACAAGTCATCGAAGCGGGAAGTTGGCTGGGTGATGAGCTCGACTTTGATTGCCAGGTTGATTTTACCATGGCAGCAGGTTTTGCCGAGTGCGACTCTAAACATCTTGGGCTATATGCCGTTGTTGATACGGTTGATTGGTTAGAGAAGTGTTTAGCCGAAGGAGTTAAAACCGTTCAATTAAGAATGAAAAATGCAGACGATGCAGCACTTGAAGAGTCGATTGCAAGTGCGGTTATGCTGGGGCAGAAGTACGATGCGCAGGTGTATATCAATGATTATTGGCAATTGGCGATTAAGCACGGCGCTTATGGTGTGCATTTAGGGCAAGAAGACTTACAAACCGCTAATTTAATTGCCATAAAAGAGGCGGGGTTACGCTTAGGTGTGTCGACTCATGGCTTTTATGAGATGCTGCGTGCACATAATTACAGACCAAGTTATATGGCGTTTGGTGCTATTTATCCAACCACTACCAAAGACATGACTGGGCAAATTCAAGGCTTAGAAAAGCTCGAAAAATTTGTGCCGTTAATGGCTGATTATCCAACGGTCGCGATTGGCGGGATTGACTTATCTCGTGCTGAGCAAGTTGCGAGCACGGGGGTTGGCAGTGTTGCAGTAGTACGTGCGATTACCGAAGCCGAAGACTACCAAGCAGCCATTGCCACGTTAAAACAGCTGGTCGAAGGTCAGCCATAATATGAGCGCGTTAAGCGACAAAGAACAAATTCGTTATAGCCGCCATTTGCTACTCAAAGAGGTGGGGCATGCGGGTCAGCATAAGTTAAAGTCTGCACATATTGTGGTTGTCGGAGCGGGTGGGCTTGGCTCACCAGCACTGTTTTATTTAGCGGCTGCAGGAGTCGGAACGCTCACTTTGATTGACGACGATAAAGTTGAGCTTTCAAATCTACAGCGACAAATACTCTATAAAGTAAACCACATGGGGCAGGCAAAAACACAGGCGGCTGCCAAGGTGTTAAGCAGTTTAAATAATCAAATTACGGTTAAGCCTCTATGCCAAAAGCTTGATGAAAGTAACTGTGCTGAGCTACTTGAAGGCGCTGACATCATCCTCGATTGCAGTGATAACTTTGCTACCCGTTATTTGGTTAATCGCTATTGTTTAGCTAAATCTATCCCACTTGTATCAGCTGCGGCTATTGCAACACAGGGGCAGGTGATGAGTTTTGATTTTCGTGATGAACAAAGCCCTTGCTATGGCTGTATATTCCCGCAAACGGAGGAGCAGACAGCGCTTAATTGTGACAATGCTGGAGTATTGAGCCCGTTATTGGGTGTTATGGGCAGCATGCAAAGTTTATTGGCTATCAATATATTGCTTGGCCATAAAACGGGCAGCGAGTTTATTCAATTTGACGGGCTAACACTAAAACAGCAGCGCTTTAATATTCAAAAAGACAGTGAGTGCTCAGAGTGTAATCGTGGGGTATAGGCGCGATTTATAGAGAATTTTAAGCAAACCACTTTTGCTCAAGTGGTTTGCTAAATTGAACTTATTAGTCGTTAATTTTCGCAAATGGTGTGCCCATGCGCGTTACTGTTTCTGGGTGTTGATCTGATAAGAACTCAGCTTGATTTGCACCCCAAGCTAAAATAACGGTAGAGCCTAATTTAAAGCGACCCATTTCTTCACCTTTCTTCAGAGTAATCGCGTTGTCACCTGTGGTTGGGTAATTCCAACTAAATACATCTTTACCTGCTGGTGGCGTTACTGTGCCTGCCCAAATAGTCTCGATGCTAGCAACAATTGTTGCACCGACAAGTACCATGGCTAGCGGGCCAATTTCAGTTTCAAAGATAGCCACAACACGCTCGTTACGAGCAAATAGGTTAGGTACATTTTGTGCTGTTAACGGGTTTACCGAAAATAAATCACCCGGTACGTAGATCATTTTGCTCAGCGTGCCATCAACTGGCATGTGGATACGGTGGTAATCTTTAGGCGCTAAATAAATAGTCGCAAATTTACCGCCTAAAAACGGCGCTGTGTCTTCTTCTTTGCCACCAAGGAGTGCTTGTAAGCTGTAGTCATGACCTTTTGCTTGGATGATTTGACCGTCGACTACATCGCCTAATTGGCTAATTGCACCATCAACTGGGTGAGCAATAATGTCGCTATCTTCAGCAAGTGGACGAATACCTTCTTTTAATGGGCGAGTAAAAAACTCATTAAAAGTTTTGTAATGAGCTGGATCTGGGTATTTAGCCTCACTCATATCAATTTTGTATTGTTTGATGAACAATTTAATTAAGGCCGTTGTTAAGCCACCCGCTTTTGCTGCTGCTAACTTGCCAACCATGTGCGAAATGAAATGTTTTGGCATGGCATATTGCATAGCAATTTTGAATTTATCTAAACTCACTTGTTATTTCCTAAATAGTTATACGCGAGGAGCGCGTGCACCAGCACGGCCGTCGGCCATAGTTTCTAAAATTCGGTGGTAACTGTCAAAACGAAGTTCTGAAATTTCACCATCATCAACAGCTTGGCGAATTATACAGCCAGGATCGTTTAAATGCTTACAATCGCGAAAACGACAGCCACCAATAAAGTCACGGAACTCTTTAAAGCACCACGTAACGCGCTCAACATCTAAATGCCATAAGCCAAACTCACGAATTCCCGGTGAGTCAATTAGGTTACCACCACTTGGTAAATGGTGTAATCGCGATACGGTTGTTGTGTGTTGACCAAGGCCGCTGTTCTCAGAGACTTCTTGGGTTAAGATATCTGCATCTGGCAGTACAGTGTTCACTAAGGTTGATTTACCCACACCGCTTTGACCAACAAAAATGCTGTTTTTATCAACTAGTTTTTGTTTAAGCTCAGCAATGCCTTGACCGGTTTTATTACTGACTAACAGTACTTGATAACCTAGCTCACGATAGATATCGAGAATTTCATCAATAAAAGCAAGGCCTTCATCGTCTATTAAATCTATTTTGTTAAGCACTAAAATAGGCTCAATCCCCATGTCTTCACAGGCAACTAAATAGCGGTCGATAATGTTTGGTGTAAACTCAGGCAATACCGCAGAGACCATTAAAATTTGGTCGATATTGGCAGCGACGACTTTCACCCCGTCATAAAAATCAGGGCGCGTTAATTGTGAGCGACGCTCATGGGTTGCTTCAATAACGCCTGCTAAGTCGCCTTCGCTAACTTTTGCACGGCGAAAAATAACTTCATCACCACATACAAGGCTCGATACTGTTCTACGTATATTACAGCGTAGCACTTCGCCTGATTCGGTTTCGATATCGGCGTGTTGGCCAAAACGACTGATCACAACCGCATTTTCGGCAGGGCCTAAATTATCATTTTGCCATTGCACAGTTGCCCCTTTCTGTTGCTTTTTGTCTGCATTAGAGAGGCGTTTTTGATGATTGGCCTTAATTCGACGCGATTGGCCTTTACTTAATTTCTTTTGTTTTGCCACTTTTGGCCTATAACTTGAGTAAATGTCGGGCTTTTTGAAAAAAAAGCTTTAGGTCGACTGATGATACTAATATGATATATCTAAATGCGTTGGATCTAAAGGAAAGCACCGCTAAGGTAACTATGTCTTTTCATAAATCAAATCTTATCTGGCTCGACCTAGAAATGACAGGCCTCGAACCAGCAACAGATAAAATACTCGAAATTGCCACTGTTGTCACCGACAGTGATTTAAACATCTTGGCTGAAGGCCCTGTTATTGCTATTCATCAAAGCGATGAACTGCTTGATGGCATGGACGAGTGGTGCACAACTCAGCACGGTCAATCTGGTTTAACAGCTCGTTGTAAAGCAAGCACATTCACTGAACAAGATGCTATTGATCAAACATTGGCATTTCTAAAGCAATGGGTACCTGCGGGTGCTTCACCTATGTGTGGTAATTCTATCGGCCAAGACCGCCGTTTTATGAATAAGTACATGCCTGAATTGGAAGACTACTTTCACTACCGTAACCTTGATGTGAGTACAGTTAAAGAACTTGCACGTCGTTGGAAACCTGACGTATTAGCGCAAGTGAACAAAAAAGGTTCACATCTAGCCCTCGACGATATCAAAGATTCGATCATGGAATTAAAGGTTTACCAAGAAAAATTCTTTAATTTGTAAAAAACATTTGCAAACACATCGGATTATTGTAGAATCCTGCCCCGCTTAAGACGTTAACCCCCGCGGGGTTGGCATGTCTCTAAGTAATTGAATGCGGCACTAGCTCA
>NZ_PNDF01000037.1:0-35003 GCF_005887195.1 Pseudoalteromonas sp. S1650
ATAATTCGTACTTAAAGTACTGGTAGTTATTTTAAACTCTTCATTGAGCAACAAAAAGAATGGTGGCTAAGACGGGATTTGAACCTGTGACCCCATCATTATGAGTGATGTGCTCTAACCAACTGAGCTACTTAGCCATCTTTTTTGTTAGCACTTCATCGCTGAGTGCGGGGCGTATTATGCTGATATGACCTAAATCCGTCAACACCTTTTTTGCAAAAAAATGCTTATCAGTGTTTGTTTGCATTAAAATTAAGCTAAGTGGCGAAATTTCATTTAAATTGCTGTTTTTTTGACTGCAATTTATGAGTTTAATTCCCAAACGCATCGTAAGAGTTTTAAAACGTACATTTAAAGCTGCTTGATTTTCATACAAAAATCAAGTTTCAAAATTAGTTAGCGTGATCTTTTAGGTGATTTAAACATAAAAAAGCGAAAGCGAATGAATTTATATAGGCTATTTTGTCACTAAGGGGGCTTATTTTTACTTTTAAAATCCCCACAATTTGCTAATCGAGCAGTCAATAGGTCGCAAAATTGCTAGCGAGCTTTGAAATCCCCTCAATTAACTGTTGTTATCACTCATTTGCTTTCGACGACGATTCACTGTTAAGCATAAATAACACCGTACATCACTAAAAAGAACAAGCAGAGGTAAGGCTGCAGAAGTATTACTCACCATGCTTTGATGTTTTAGGAAGGGTTAGTAATATTTAGACAATAAAAAAGGCTCGTAATAACGAGCCTTTTAAAATCGAATGAGCAAATATGCTTATACGTTAAATAAGAAGTTCATCACATCGCCGTCTTTAACGATGTACTCTTTACCTTCTTGACGCATCTTACCAGCTTCTTTAGCACCGCTTTCGCCTTTAAACGCAATGTAGTCGTCAAATGCGATAGTTTGTGCACGGATAAAGCCACGCTCAAAGTCAGTGTGGATTTTGCCCGCAGCTTGTGGTGCAGTCGCACCTACTGGGATTGTCCATGCACGTACTTCTTTAACGCCAGCAGTGAAGTAGGTTTGTAATTTAAGTAACTCGTAACCACCACGGATCACTAAGTTAAGACCTGGCTCTTCTAAACCTAGGTCAGCCATAAATTCTAGTTTATCTTCTTCTTCAAGTTCAGATAACTCAGATTCAATCGCTGCACATACTGGAATAACAACCGCATCTTCTGCAGCAGCAATTTCACGTACTTTGTCTAGGTAAGGGTTATTTTCAAAACCATCTTCTGCCACGTTAGCAATATACATGGTAGGTTTGATTGTTAAGAAGTTAAGCGGCTTAATCGCTGCTTTTTCTTCTTTTGTTAGTTCTAAAGAACGTAACGTTAAACCTTCATCTAAGTGTACTTTTACTTTTTCTAAAACAGCATTTTGCTCTTTAGCGTCTTTGTCGCCGCCTTTTGCTTTTTTAGCATTACGAACAATCGCTTTATCAGCACTGTCCATATCAGCAAGTACTAATTCGGTGTTAATTACATCGATATCATCAGCAGGGTCAATTGTGCCAGCAACGTGAACAATGTTTTCGTCTTCAAAACAACGAACAACGTGACCAATCGCATCTGTTTCACGAATGTTTGCTAGGAATTGGTTACCTAAACCTTCACCTTTCGATGCGCCTTTTACTAGACCGGCAATATCAACGAATTCCATCGTCGTTGGTAAAATACGCTGAGGATTTACGATAGCGGCTAAATCATTCAAGCGCGCATCAGGAACCGGTACCACACCCGTGTTAGGCTCAATGGTACAGAAAGGGAAGTTAGCGGCTTCAATACCCGCTTTAGTTAGTGCATTAAATAGAGTTGATTTACCAACGTTTGGCAAACCAACGATGCCACATTTAAAACCCATAGTAAGATACCTTGTGTAATTTCATTAAAACGGATTAAGGTTTAAATGAATGTAGTCTGTTTTGTGCTTTTAACACACCATCTTTTGCAAGTATTTCCATACAACGAACTGCTTCGTCAACGGCGGCGTCCATTTTTTCTTGATCGTCTTTCGCGGCTTTACCTAGCACCCAGCCTGTTACCATTTCTCTGTGACCTGGATGACCAATGCCTATGCGAAGGCGCATGAAATCTTTTTGGTTTGCCATTTTCGCAATAATATCTTTTAAACCATTATGACCGCCGTGGCCGCCACCTTTTTTAAGTTTTGCAACCCCAGGATCTAAGTCCATTTCGTCATGAGCAACGAGAATGTTCTCAACAGGGATTTTAAAGAAATTAGCGAGACTACTCACCGCCTTACCACTTAAATTCATATAAGTTGTAGGGATCAGTAATTTAAATTCTTGGCCTTGAATAATCACTTTGCCGGTGAGGCCGTGATATTTAGGATCATGTTTGAGTGTGCAGTTATAACGTGCAGCCAGTTCTTCGATGAACCAAGCACCTGCATTATGGCGTGTGTTTGCGTATTCGGGGCCTGGATTAGCCAGGCCCACAAGCATTTGAATAGAATTCAAGGTGTTTACACCTTAAAAATTATTCTGCAGCGTCTTCTGAAGCTTCTTCTTCAGCTGGAGCTGCTTTGTTAGCTTTAACAGTAACAACTGACTGATCGTGATCAGCGCCTTTAGTTAGCTCAACAGATGAAACACCTGAAGGAAGTTTAAGGTCAGAAAGGTGGATTGAATCACCAGCTACTAAGTCTGAAACGTTAACTTCAACGAACTCAGGAAGTGCTTTAGGAAGACACGTGATTTCGATTTCAGTTAATTGGTGAACAACAGTGTTACCAGCTTTAGTTACTTTATCTTCACCGATGAAGTGTACAGGCACTTTAGTGTGAAGTTTGTGAGTAGCATCTACACGTTGGAAGTCTAAGTGAGTGATCTTAGGCTTGTACGGGTGACGTTGAATATCTTTAAGGATTGCTTCAACTGACTCGCCACCGATGTTTAAAGTAAGGATGTGCGTGTAGAAACCTTCGTCTTCTTGCGCTTTGATCATATCTTTGTGTGCAAGAACGATTGATGCAGCTTCTTTGTCAGCACCGTAAAGGATTGCAGGAACTTTATCTTCACGGCGTAGGCGGCGGCTCGCACCAGTACCTGTTTCTGTACGTAATTCTGCATTGTATGTGTAAGTTGACATAATGTCTCCAATAATTAATAGTCTTAGGGCCTTTGCGACCAAGGTCCCTAGCCAAAAGGCGCGCTATCATACCACCCCTTTCGGGGAAAATAAATAACGACTACAAAAAAAGCACCTAAGCGGTGCTTTTTTTAGTATTGCAGTGATGTTGATTAGTGTTCAAACATCGCTGAAATAGATTCTTCGTTGCTGATACGACGGATTGTTTCAGCAAGCATATCTGCAAGTGTAAGCACTTTGATTTTATCAATTGCTTTAAGCTCATCAGATAGTGTGATTGAGTCAGTTACGATAACTTCGTCAATGACTGAGTTACGAATGTTCTCAGCGGCATTACCTGAAAGTACTGGGTGAGTAGCGTAAGCAAATACGCGTTTTGCACCGTGTTCTTTAAGCGCTGCTGCTGCTTTACATAAAGTACCACCGGTATCGATCATGTCATCAACGATGATACAGTCACGACCTTCAACGTCACCAATAATGTGCATTACTTGTGAAACGTTTGCTTGTGGACGACGCTTGTCGATAATAGCAAGGTCTGTGTCGTTTAATAGCTTAGCGATTGCACGAGCTCGAACAACACCACCGATATCAGGAGAAACAACAACAACGTCATCGAAGTCGCGTTCTTTCATATCTTCAAGTAGAACTGGGCTACCAAATACGTTATCAACTGGTACGTCGAAGAAACCTTGGATTTGTTCAGCGTGTAAATCAACCGTTAGAACGCGGTCAACACCAACACTTGAAAGGAAATCTGCAACTACTTTAGCTGTAATTGGTACACGAGCAGAACGCACGCGGCGGTCTTGACGTGAATAACCAAAGTAAGGGATAACGGCAGTAATACGTCCAGCAGACGCACGGCGTAGGGCATCAACCATAACGATAAGCTCCATTAAGTTATCGTTAGTAGGGTTACAGGTTGATTGGACAATGAAAACGTCAGAGCCACGAACATTTTCATTAATTTGAACACTGATCTCACCGTCACTAAAACGGCCAACAACAGCATCGCCTAATTCAATATACAAACGTTTTGCAACTTTTTGAGCTAGCTCAGGTGTTGCGTTACCAGCGAAGAGCTTCATGTCAGGCACGGTAGGGTTCCTCAGGCACTGAATTTTGGGACTAACAGGCTATGGTAGGCACCAAAGCAGGTTAACATTTACTTGTACGTTACTTCATTTCAAAGTGAGCATTTAATGCTGTATGAGCAGGAGAAAGTGTAGCACTACTTGCAACAAAACCTGTCCATTTTTCTGGTAATTGAGCTAAAACTTGTTGTGCTTGTGCCTCGGTTGAAAACTCAGCAAAGCAGCAAGCGCCTGTACCAGTCATCTTTGACGGGGCGTATTTTAGCAACCACTGCAGGGCTTTTTCAACCTCGGGGCAGAGCTTTTTAACTAAAGCCTCACAATCATTGCCTAAATTTTCTGTTTGCCAGTCTGCTTTTAGCTTAGGTGTGTCGCGCTTTAAATCTGGGTGGGTAAAAATTTTCGCGGTGCTCACATGCTGCCCTGGATGCACTACACAGAACCAACTTTGCGGTAATTCAATATTTTCTAGTTGCTCGCCAATCCCATGGGCAATGGCAGTGTGACCATTGATAAATACTGGTACATCAGCGCCTAATTTCACCCCAAGCTGAGCTAATTCTGTAAGTGATAAATCACAGCCCCATAGTTTATTAAGAGCAAGCAGGGTAGTGGCGGCATCAGATGAGCCGCCGCCAACACCGCCGCCCATAGGCAAACGTTTTAATAGCTTTATTGAAGCGCCTTGTTGGCAATCACAGTGCTGTTGTAATAAACGGGCTGCTTTATATATAAGGTTATCTGCAAGCTCAATACCGTTTGTATCACCGGTTACTGTAATATTTGGCTCGTTGTTGACAGTAAATGTTAAGTCATCACCAAATTCTAAAAAGGTAAATAAGGTTTCGAGTTCATGGTAGCCATCTTTACGGCGACCATTTATATGAAGGAATAAATTAAGTTTTGCAGGTGCTATTAACGTTAGCGGGGCGGTTGAAGCGTGTGTCATGATTAATTTAACTGCCAATCATTAAGTTGAATTTTAATACGAATTTTATTGTTTTTAAGGCTTAGCTTAACAGGAAGCCAATAACCATCTTGTTTGATGAAGTCTGAATAGGTTATTTGCCACTGTTGACCATTGTGAGCTTGCCAAATAAGACTTTTTAAACGGCCTTGCTCATCATAGCTTGCTTGGTCGCTCTCGACGGTACCTTTTAGCCACTTTGCGGCATTATCTAATGGGATTGAAAAACCGGTTAAACGATATAACAACATTGAGGCATCACGGTCGGTATATACATTGTCGTCATACTCAAGTTCAGCACCTTGTGCATTTTGCTTTAAAGACAGAATACGGGTACCAATAAAACTGGTAAGCACCATGTCGCTGTATTGCTCATCATGTTGCCAATTTAAATTGGCTGACTGGCGCTGCTCTGTACTAATAAATGCCATTTTGCCTTGCACTTGCCATTGAGCTTGTTGTTCTAATCGGCTTTTCCAGTCAGGATAAATGTAATCAACTGTTGAAATTTTTTGCGCACAACCGCCGATAAATAAAAAAAACATGAATAAAATCAAATATTGTTTAATCAAATGTCGTTCCTTACTTTCCATATTCCGCTGATTTTTGGTAAAATTAATGCCTTTACAGCTGGGCTTAGCAATATTTGGTACATATGACCATCGTAGCACTTGGTATAAATCACAAAACCGCATCCGTAGAATTACGCGAAAAAGTCGCGTTTTCGCCTGAGCAAATGTCTGAGGCGTTACAGCAATTAAGTGGTCATGCGCATTTTAATGAAGCGGTTATTGTTTCGACCTGCAACCGAACTGAAATCTATTGTAGCCTTGCCGAGCGTAATTCCCAAACCTTGTTGCGCTGGTTAGCCAGTTTCCATGGTTTGGATGAACAAGAACTGAGCAACAATATCTATTATCATGAAGATCACGAAGCAATTAATCACTTAATGCGGGTGTCTTGTGGCCTAGATTCGTTAGTACTCGGTGAGCCGCAAATTTTAGGGCAAATAAAACAAGCCTACCATAATGCAAAAACTCACGATGCCATTGGTGTAACCTTTGACCGCTTGTTTCAAAAAACATTTTCTGTTGCAAAACAAGTTCGTACCGAAACTGACATTGGTGCTAGCGCCGTATCGGTTGCTTATGCCGCGGTTAATCTTGCGAAACATATTTACGGCAAACTAGATAAAACCAATGTACTGCTAATTGGAGCAGGTGAAACGATAGAACTCGTTGCTAAGCATTTATACCAAAACGATCCGCAAAAAATAACGGTGGCAAACCGTACTATTGAACGCGCTAAAACCTTAGCCAGTGAGGTTGACGCGGATGTGATTGCACTTGCCCAGTTGCCTGAGCGTTTATACGACGCCGATATTGTTATTAGTTCAACCGCTAGTACCTTGCCTATTATTGGTAAAGGGGTGGTAGAGCAAGCATTGAAAAAGCGCCGCCACAAACCAATGTTATTTATCGATATTGCGGTACCGCGCGATATCGAAAGCCAAGTAGGCGAATTAGATGCAGCCTATTTGTATTCAGTTGATGACTTACAAGCCATAGTAAGCGAGAATATCGCCGCTCGTGAGCAGGCTGCGGAGCAAGCGCAAGCTATTATTCGCTCACGTACCGATGAATTTGCTATGTGGTTGCGTTCACTCGATTCGGTGGATCTTATTCGCCATTATCGCAACGATGTACAAGATATAAAGTCAGAACTTGTCGAAAAAGCCCTTGGCCAGCTACAAGCAGGTAAAGAGGCAGAAAAAGTAATACTCGAGTTGGCAAACAAACTGACCAACCGCTTGATGCACGCACCTACCCGTGCCATTCAAGATGCTGCTAAAAAAGGTGAAGCAGCGGAGTTAAGCCAATTAAAGAAAATGTTAGGTATTGATCAGGAATAGTCGTTAAATGAAAGAGTCTGTTTATAGAAAATTAGAAACCTTAGTTGAGCGTTATGAGGAAGTGCAAGCGCTACTAAGCGACCCCTCTGTGATCAGCGACCAAAATCGCTTTCGTGCCTTATCTAAAGAATACTCAGAATTAGAAGAAATCGTAAAAGCATTTTTAGCTTACCAACAAGCCCAAGATGATGTTGCTACAGCAGAAGAAATGTTAAAAGACTCTGATCCTGATATGCGTGAAATGGCGCAAGAAGAATACAAAGAAGCAAAAGCACAAATTATTGCATTAGAAGATGAAATCCAAATTCTAATGTTACCAAAAGACCCTAAAGACAATAATAACGTCTATTTAGAGGTTCGTGCCGGTACCGGTGGTGATGAAGCTGCTATCTTCGCAGGTGACTTATTCCGTATGTACAGCCGCTACGCTGAAACTAAAAAGTGGAAAGTAGAAGTAGTAAGTACTAACGAAGGTGAGCACGGCGGTTATAAAGAAGTGATTGCGCATATCTCTGGCGAAGGTGTGTATGGTCAGCTTAAGTTTGAATCAGGTGCGCACCGTGTACAACGTGTTCCAGAGACAGAATCGCAAGGCCGTGTTCATACCTCAGCGTGTACGGTAGCCGTTATGGCCGAAATTCCTGAAGCGGAAGCAATTGAAATTAACCCTGCTGATATTAAAGTCGATACCTTCCGTGCATCGGGTGCCGGTGGTCAGCACGTAAATAAAACTGACTCAGCAATCCGTATTACACACATTCCAACGGGTGTGGTTGTAGAGTGTCAGGATGAGCGTTCACAGCATAAAAACCGTGCCAAAGCGATGTCTGTACTTGGCGCACGCTTACAACAAGCTGAAGATGAAAAGCGTCAAGCGGCTGAAGCGTCAGAACGTCGTAACTTAGTAGGTAGCGGTGACCGCTCTGAGCGTATTCGTACTTATAACTACCCGCAAGGTCGTATTACCGATCACCGTATTAATTTAACACTTTATCGTTTGAATGAAGTGGTTGCTGGTGATTTAGGAAGTGTTATCGAACCTCTAATGCAAGAACACCAAGCTGACTTACTTGCCGCGATGGGCGATGAATAATCGTGCCACAATGCATTGAACAAGCAATTGTTGCTGCAACGGCGTTATTAACGCCTAGCAGCGACAGTGCTAAGTTAGACGCACAAGTCCTGTTATTATCCATTCTTGATAAACCTCGTAGTTACTTATTTACTTGGCCCGAAAAACAACTTACCGAACAGCAACAACGTGATTTTGAACAAGCATGTCAGCGTCGTTTAAATGGTGAACCAGTTGCTCATATTGTTGGCTTTCGTGAATTTTGGAGTCTTCCTTTAAAGGTTAATCCAACAACCCTGATCCCAAGACCTGATACTGAAACGTTAGTAGAATATGCCTTAGGCCTTGAGCTACCTACGGCTGCAAACGTGCTTGATTTAGGCACTGGCACAGGGGCAATTGCTTTGGCATTAGCCAGTGAAATGCCTAATTGGCAGGTGATAGGGGTTGATAGAGTGGCTGATGCAGTTGAGCTTGCCAAAGAGAATAAACAACGACTCAATATTAACAACGCCACTTTTGCGTTGAGCAACTGGTTTAGTGCAGTAAGTACACAAAAGTTTGACCTAATTGTGAGCAATCCTCCGTATATTGAACATGATGATGAGCATTTAAGCCAAGGCGATGTTCGCTTTGAGCCGCTCTCTGCATTAGTTGCGGATGACGACGGTATGGCTGATATTAAACAAATTATTACTATCGCACGTGACTATTTAGCAACAAATGGCTATCTTTTAATTGAACATGGCTACAAACAAAGTGTGAAGGTACAAGAATTTTTTGCACAAATGTCGTATAGCCATATACTTACAATTAAAGATCTTGGCGGTAATGACCGTGTAACGTTAGCACAATGGCCTAAATAACAATAAAGCGCACTGTGCGTACATAGCCTTTGAGGATCCCATAGAATGGATGATTTTTTGTTTTCGGATGAAGCACTTGACGAAGTTAATGAGGTGGTTCAGGGTAGTTGGAAAGTCATCGTCGTTGATGACGAGCCAGAAGTACATGCCGTAACAAAGCTTGCGTTGAGTGACTTTGAATTTCAAGATAAACGTTTAGAGTTTATTAGTGCTTATTCAGGTGAAGAAGCTAAGCAAGTAATTCAAGAGCATCCAGATGCGGCTATCGTATTACTCGATGTGGTTATGGAAACCGACGATGCCGGCCTTAAAGTTGCCAAGTTTATTCGTGAAACCGCAAAAAATAATCATATTCGTATCATTCTTCGCACTGGTCAGCCTGGGCAAGCACCAGAGCGTCAAGTCATCGTTAATTACGATATCAATGACTACAAATCAAAAACTGAATTAACAGCACAAAAACTGTTCACAGTAGTGATGTCGAGCTTGCGTTCATATCGTGATATTTTGTCGATAGAACAATCTCGTCAAGGCCTTGAAAAAATAATTAAAGCTTCACGTGATATCTTTTCAACTCATTCTCTTGAAAGCTTTATTGAAGGGGTGATGCAACAACTTACCTCA
Source organism: Pseudoalteromonas sp. S1650 (assembly GCF_005887195.1). Classification (NCBI taxonomy): domain Bacteria; kingdom Pseudomonadati; phylum Pseudomonadota; class Gammaproteobacteria; order Alteromonadales; family Pseudoalteromonadaceae; genus Pseudoalteromonas; species Pseudoalteromonas sp. S1650. The sequence continues at coordinate 9,653 of NZ_PNDF01000037.1, forward strand.
TTATTAGGAACCGTTGATCAGGCCATGTATGCAACCAGTTTAGTTGCGAGTAACCCGCAAGATAACCAAAAGAAGCTAGTGGTGTTTTCGGGCCGAGGTGAGTTTGAACGCAGTGAAGGCAAGGCGATTGAAGAGGTGTTAAGTCACGATCAGCTTCAAGCCTGTCAGCAAGCTTTAAATGAAAAAACCATTGTTTATCGTGAGAACTATTTATTTGCCTATTGCAGTAGTGAATATAATCATAATTCCATGTTGTTTATTTCAGGTATCCCTAAGCATTTAACCGACACTCAGCGTCACTTGATTGAAATCTTTTCGCAAAATGTGCAGCTGGCGTATGAAAATGTACAGTTACAATCTGAAATCGAAGCAACACAACAAGAGTTAGTATTTAGGCTCAGTGAAGCGTTAGAGCAACGTTCAACAGAAACAGGTAACCATGTAAAGCGTGTGTCGCACATTTGTTATGAACTTGCCATGGGCTATGGTCTATCAAAACGCGAAGCAGAGCTTATTCGCTTAGCTGCGCCATTGCATGATGTGGGTAAAGTGGGTATTCCCGACGCTATATTAAATAAGCCGGGGCCATTGACCGATGAAGAGTGGGCTATCATGCAACTTCATGCTGAAAAAGGTCATTTAATTTTAAAAGACTCCAATCGTGACATTGTTAATACTGGCGCAGTGATTGCGTTGTCACACCATGAGCGTTGGGATGGTTCAGGCTACCCGAAAGGGTTGAAAGGCGAAGACATTCCTATTGCAGGTCGCATCGTTGCTTTAGCTGATGTATTTGATGCACTACGTCATAAGCGCTGCTACAAAGAGCCGTGGTCGCTTGACGATGTTGTGAAAGAAATTAACGCGCAACAGGGCAAACAATTTGATCCAAAGTTGATTGATGTGTTTAATCAGCGAATTAAAGAAATAGAAGACGTACTTGTACGTTATCCAGATTAATTAAAATAAAATTAGGGGCATATGGATTATTTAGCAGTAAAACATACTCACATGTTATTTGCCGTGTTGAGTATTATCTTATTCTACGTTCGTTCTTTCTCTCGCCTAAAGACGGGCGTTCTGGCAAAAAACAAAGTAGTGTTTATTGGCAGCCACAGTATCGACACCTTATTACTTATTTCTGCAGTGGCATTAATTGTAATGGCCGGTTTTAACCCGCTTGAACAATCTTGGTTATTAGAAAAGATAATCTTAGTGGTTGCTTATATTGTACTCGGTGTGGTTGCCGCTAAGCAAAGTGCAAATAGCGCGAAGCTTGTATTACTTGCGATCACCACGCTTATTTTATTAGCAATTGGTTATTTAGCATCTGCAAAAACAGCACTTCTTTTATAACAAATCTCTGAGCGGTATTTGATTGCATTGGCTGTCGTACCGCTTTTTTATATCTCAACGCTCAGTATTGGTAACTTAAAGCAAAAGTAGGTAAACTAGCTGTTCGTTTTTGAAAGAGATGTAGCAGTATAAATGACCACCCCTTGGTTTGAAGATCAAAATGAATCCTATCAAGATGAGGCCTTTGACGCATTTTCTTCTAAAGTGCTTTATCGTTGTATCGACGCTGAATTAAAGTGGGATCAACAAGCTGATTTAACAGCCTGTTATGACACCCTTAATGAGCTTGAAAATACGGTAACAGCTCTTTGCGCCGAATTAAAAGAGCCACATGAGCGTCTCGATAAGTTACTTGATACCTTTTATCAGCAATGGCTGTTTAGCTCATCAAGCTTAAAAGTGCCAGAGTACACGTTAAATAGCTTTAGCTATACCATTACTATGCGCAGTGGCACGCAAACCACGCTGGCAATTTTACTTTGTCATTTACTACAGCATGCTGAACTTGATGCCACGGTCACACTTAGTCAGGGAGACGTGCACGTTCACGTTGGGATGAGTGATGAAGAGGGCTATTTAATTGAGCCAAGCACAGGTCAGCAGAGCTGGTATATAACACCTGAGAATGCCTGTGAAGAAAATGGCGATGAGCAAGAACCGCTTGAACTGATTTTTGAAGAAGAGCTTTATAAGCTGTATCTAGCACAGCAAAAATGGTCGTTCATCAGCGAAAGTAAATTTGGTCATGCATTGCATTGTGTTGATATGCTGATGGAATTACTTGGTGATGACCCTTATGAGCGTCGTGACCGCGGCTATTTACTTAATCAGCTAGATTGCCCAAAAATGGCGCGTGATGATTTGCAGTACTTTATTAATGAGTGCCCAGATGATCCCGCTATCGAATTAATTCAGCACCAGATAGCTGAAATAGAAGACAACAATAATACACACCACTAATTTAAAGGAACATTTATGACTGACGCCCACAGTGCGCTAATTACCAATGACGCAGTCGTACTTGGTTTGCTTGCCGTTATTTTGGGGTTTATTTTTAAAACCTCGCACAGTAATAATGCTGCCTGCCAAAAATTTTATAAATATGTACCAGCATTATTGCTTTGCTACTTTTTACCATCATTACTCAATACTTTTGGGATTGTTGATGGTCATTCTTCGAATGTATATTTTGTAGCGTCACGCTATTTACTGCCAGCTTGCTTAATCTTGCTTACCATCAGTATTGATTTAAAAGCGATCCTAAACCTTGGGCCAAAAGCATTAATCATGTTTTTAACAGGTACCTTGGGTATTGTTATTGGTGGCCCTTTGGCTATCTTAGTAATGAGCGCCGTTTACCCAGAAGCGGTGGGGGGCCATGGCCCTGACGCAGTGTGGCGTGGTATGACGACTATCGCCGGTAGCTGGATTGGTGGTGGCGCAAACCAAGCTTCAATGAAAGAAATGTTTGAAGTAGGCGGCGATATCTTCTCTGCAATGGTGACTGTTGATGTGATTGTGGCTAACTTATGGATGGCCGTACTGTTATTAATGGCAGCAAACCATAAGGCGATTGATGCTAAAACAGGCGCAGATACGCGTGCAATTGAAGATTTAAAAGAGCGCGTAGAAAAGTATCATGCTGAGCATGCGCGCATGCCAACTCTAAATGATTACATGACGATTATCGCAATTGCCTTTGGTATTACTGGTCTTGCACATTTTTGTGCTGACTTTTTAGGTCCGTTTTTTGGGGCTAACTTCCCGTGGGCACAAGAGTATAGTTTAAACAGTAAATTCTTCTGGTTAATCGTTATCTCTACCACAATTGGTATTAGTTTATCGTTTACTAAAGTTCGCCATATTGAAGCTTTTGGTGCGTCAAAAGTAGCATCAAGCTTTTTATATATTCTTGTTGCTTCAATTGGCTTACACATGAATATTACCGCGATTTTTGATTCACCAATGTACTTCGTACTCGGTGTTATTTGGATGATTACTCACGCAAGCTTAATGCTTATTGTGGCGAAACTAATTAAAGCACCACTGTTTTATATGGCGGTAGGCTCTCAGGCCAATGTAGGCGGCGCAGCATCAGCACCTGTTGTTGCATCAGCATTCCACCCATCACTTGCGCCAGTAGGTGTTTTACTTGCTGTTTTAGGCTATGGTGTTGGTACTTACATGGCTTATATTTGTGGATTAATGCTACAAGCTGTTGCACCTTAAGGAATAGAAATGAACAACCAGTTAATTAAAATTAACGAGATTGAATTAGCCAACGACAAACCATTTGTATTGTTTGGCGGTATGAACGTACTTGAATCACGTGATTTAGCGATGCGAATTGCAGAGCATTATGTAGAAGTTACATCAAAGCTAAACATTCCATACGTTTTTAAAGCGTCTTTTGATAAAGCGAATCGCTCTTCAATTAATTCATACCGAGGCCCTGGTATGGAAGAAGGTTTAAAAATCTTTGAAGAAATTAAATCTACTTTCAATGTGCCACTGATCACCGACGTACATGAGCCGCATCAAGCTGCGCCTGTGGCTGAAGTGGTTGATGTAATTCAGTTACCGGCATTCCTTGCTCGTCAAACTGACTTAGTTGTAGCCATGGCAAAAACTGGCGCTATTATCAATGTGAAAAAGCCACAGTTTTTAGCTCCACACGAAATGCGTCATATCATTAAAAAGTTTAATGAAGCGGGCAACAACAATGTTGCACTGTGTGAGCGTGGTACTAGTTTTGGTTATAACAACCTTGTGGTTGATATGCTTGGTATGGATGACATGAAGCCTATGGCGCCGGTTATCTTTGATGCAACGCACGCATTACAACGCCCAGGAGGCCGAGCTGACTCTGCAGATGGTCGCCGTGCACAAGCTGCAGAACTTGCTCGCAGTGGCATGGCATTAGGTATTGCGGGTCTATTCATTGAAGCGCACCCTAATCCGAATGAAGCAAAATGTGACGGCCCATGTGCTCTCGCACTAAGCAAGCTAGAAGGTTACTTATCGCAAATGAAAGCGGTTGATGACTTAGTTAAGAGCTTTGCACCACTCGATACCAGCGCAAGCGATTTATAATTTAAGTATATAAGTATTTAAGTATTTAAGTATGAAAAAGGCGACCATGGTCGCCTTTTTTTATTTGTATCGCTATAATCGATGCATAAGAAAAACTAATTCTAAGTTTGGTGTTTATGTCTCGTCGTTTACCTCCTTTAAATGCACTAAAAGCATTCGAAGCCGCTGCCCGCCATTTGAGCTTTACCAAAGCAGCAGAAGAGCTATATGTAACGCAGGCTGCGGTGAGCCACCAAATTAAAACTCTTGAAGAGCATTTAGGCTTAAAGCTGTTTTTACGTAAAAATCGTTCTTTGCTGTTAACCGAAGAAGGGCAAGGCTACTTTTTAGATATTAAAGAAATTTTTACTCAGCTCATTGATGCCACAGAAAAACTACTTGCCCGAGGTGCGAAAGGGTCACTCACGGTAAGTTTAACGCCAAGTTTTGCTATTCAATGGTTAGTGCCCAGACTTAGTTTATTTAATGAATTACATCCAGAAATCGACGTGCGAATTAAAGCACAAGATCAGGATGAAAACTCACTTTCTGACGATGTAGATATTGCTATTTATTATGGTCGTGGCCACTGGAGTGGGGTACAGACATATAAGCTGCATACTGAATATCTAGTGCCGTTATGTAGCCCATTGCTGTTAACGGGCCCTAAACCACTTAATCAACCCAGTGATTTAGCAAATCATACCTTATTGCATGATACCACCCGTAAAAACTGGAAAACCTGGATGAAAACGGCTGGTGTGCGTAATGTACAAGTTAACCAAGGGCCGATTTTTAGTCACTCATCGATGGTATTGCAAGCCGCGGTGCATGGACAGGGGGTTGCCATTGGTAATAGCGTTTTAGCAAAACCTGATATTGATGCGGGTCGTCTAGTCATTCCATTTAATCACTCATTAGAAAGTAAAAATGCATACTATTTAGTGATCCGCGAATCGCAAACAGAGCTTGGCAAAATAGTGTCTTTCAAAGACTGGATGCTGAGCTTAGTAGAGCAAGAACAAGAGTATTAACATGTTACAGTGGTTTAAAAGTACAACGGGCAAGGCGCGTGCACAGTTTATATTTGCCCATGGTGCAGGGGCAGGCAGTGATTCTGAGTTTATGCAAACAATGGCTAACTTGATTAGTCAGCATGGGATTGATGTAGCGCTGTTTGATTTTCAGTATATGCAAATTGCAAAAGAAACAGGCAAGCGTAGACCACCCGATCGTGCTCCTAAGTTACTTGCCTACTTTGGTGAAGTTTTAGCCGAGCGCCAGCCAGAATTGCCGCTATTTATTGGGGGTAAATCTATGGGGGGGCGTATGGCTTCGATGCTTTGTACTGAGCAGGAGCAAGCTCAAATTGCTGGCGTGGTTGCTTTTGGTTATCCGTTTCATCCACCGGGTAAACCCGAAAAACTGCGTATAGAACATTTTGTTGATATGCCATGCCCTTTTTTAGTGCTGCAAGGTGAGCGTGATACGTTTGGGAATCAGCAAGAACTCGCTGAGCTTGAAATGGTTAATCCACCAGAGATTAAATTTCTCAAAGATGGTGACCACTCATTAAAACCTCGCAAAAAAAGTGGCATTACAGAGCAAGAAAACTTACAGCAAGCTGCGGATTATGCAGCGCAGTTTATTATGAATTTAGTGGCTGGAGATGCACAATGATCAAACTATATTTAATGATTGGTAGCTTATTTTGCATGCTTTCAGTAATGCTTGGCGCATTTGCTGCTCATGGTTTAAAAAGCCGTGTTTCTGAGTATGCGATTGGAATTTTTAAAACCGCTGCTGAATACCAAATGGTGCATGGCCTTGCATTGATAGCAATTGCTATCTTAATTAAATGGGGCATGAACTTAAGCTGGGCTGGTGGATTTTTTATCGCAGGTACCGTGTTATTTAGCGGTAGTTTGTATTTACTCGCACTAACGGGCATGAAGTGGCTTGGGCCTATCACCCCAATTGGCGGTGTTTGTTTTATTATTGGTTGGGCTATTTTGTTAGTTCAAGCAGCACGATATAAGTTTTAAGGGTTATCTATGTCGAGTGTAGTTATTTATTGTCGCAGTGGTTTTGAAAATGATGCCGCTGCTGAAATTACTTTTCAGGCTGCTGAACAAGGCTTTGCTGGTTACGTAAAAACAAAACCAAATACGGGCATTGTTGTTTACGAATGTTTTGATGCAAGCCACGGTGAAGAAATCATCAAAAAAGTCGATTTCAAAAATATGGTATTTGCTCGCCAATGGTTTACTGGTGCCTTAGTCGATAACATGCCACTTGAAGACCGCGTTAGTGCTATTGTTGATGCTGCCGCTGAGTTTCCTGAATGTGGTGACCTACGCGTAGAAACGCCAGATACCAACGAAGGTAAAGAGCTGAGTAAGTTCTGCAAGAAAATTTCGACGCCACTGAAAAAGTCGCTTGAAAAGCGCTCGAAGGTAACACGCGAAATTGCTGAGAAAAAACCTGTTATGCATGTGTTATTTTTAGCAAACGACAGTGCTTATGTTGGCTATTCATATACATTCAATAATTCGCCTTTCTTTATGGGTATCCCGCGTTTACGTATGCCGAGTGATGCGCCGAGCCGCTCAACTTTGAAACTTGATGAAGCCTTTAACGTGTTTATTCCACCTCATGAAGCTGAAGAACGTATGCAACCTGGCATGCGAGGCGTTGATTTAGGTGCTTGTCCAGGGGGCTGGACATATCAATTGGTGCGCCGAGGTATGTTTGTAAGCGCAATTGATAATGGTCCTATGAACGATGACTTGATGGAAACAGGGCAAGTTAAGCACTTTAGGGTCGATGGTTTTAAATACCGTCCAGAAAAGCGCAATATCCAATGGTTAGTCTGTGACATGGTGGAAAAGCCAGCAAAAGTGACTAACCTTATGATTGATTGGGCGGTGAACGCCTACGCAAAAGAGCTTATTTTTAATCTTAAACTACCGATGAAAAAACGTTTTGATAGCGTTTACGAGTGTTTAAAAATGATTAAAGAAGAGCTTGATAAATATGGCGTAAGTTACGAACTACAAGCTAAGCACTTATACCATGACCGTGAAGAGGTCACGGTTCATTTAAATGTAACTAAGGTGCCACAAAGTTTATACAGTTAATCGCGAGGGCTTAAAAATGGAGAATAGAATAAAGTTACTTGGGCTTAGTATTTTATTTTCCATTTTTTTAACAGCTTGTGGAGGCGGCGGGGGGAGTGAAGAGTCTAATAATGCTGAGAACCAAGCGCCACAAGTAAGTATTTCTGGTGATACTGAGGTCAATGAGCTGGCAACACTTTTATTAAGTGCGTCAGCCAACGATAGTGATGGTTCTATAGCCGACTTTTCTTGGCAGCAAACTGGTGGCCCTTCTATCGATTTTGCAGCAAACGGTCAACAAATCAATGTATCAATTCCTGCAGTAGATACTGACACAGATGTCTCATTTTCTTTGCGCGTTACTGATAATCAAGGCGCAACAGCTACAACCAGTATCACTATTACCATTATTAATGTTAATCAAGCCCCGACAATATCGGTTGCTGGCCCTCAGATATCCTCTTCTAGTAACAATATTTCTCTTAGTGCAAATGCCTCAGATTCTGATGGAGAGGTTATTAGTTATGATTGGCAGCAAACGGCTGGTCCAGATGTAGAGTTTGAAAATGGATCGAGCACAATTAGTTTTACCACACCAAATGTTGCAACCTTAACTCAGCTTGTTTTTTCGGTGACAGTTACTGATAGTTTTGGTGAACAAAGCACGGCGCTTTTTACTATAGATGTAAGCGCAAACAGTGCTCCATCAGTGAGTATAACTGGTTCGCAAAATATTCAAGAAGGGGCTGAAGGAGTATTAACAGCTACGGCAACAGACAGTGATGGTAGTATTATTAGCTATAGTTGGGTGCAAACTTCAGGCCCGATTACCGAATTTACTGCAACTGATAATTTAATAAATTATACTGCCCCTGAAGTAGAAACGAATGATGAAATTACCTTCCAAGTAACAGCAACTGATGATGATGGAGCTACAAGCTCTGCAGAATTTAGTATTGTGGTTGAAAATTACATAAATCTTGCGCCTGTCATTACCTTCGATGCGATTGCTGATATTACTGAGTTAACGCAAGCTTCTGTCTCTGTGGTTGTTACAGACAGCGACGGGGTTATAGCTGATATTGAGTGGCAGCAGTTAAGTGGACCATCAGTAGATTTTGTGCAAAATGGCGAAACTATTACTTTCACAGCGCCAGAAGTGTCTGAAAATGCCGAGGTGATATTTCGGATCACTGCGGTAGATGATCAAGGAGCAATATCTTCAGCAAGCCTCACATTTATGATCATTCATGTTAATAAACCACCCACAGTCTCTGATATTGCTATTACTACAGAGTTTAATGAAAGTAGTGAATTTACTATTGACGCGAGTGATATTGATGGGGATGAGTTAACTATTAGTTTTTCTCAGCAGTTAGCTGGGGCGAGTATCACTTTAGTTGATGCAACAACTTTTCGTTATCTTTATCAACCTGCATCAAATAGCATATCGCAAGCGCCTTTTACTGTAACTGTATCGGATGGAACTCAGAGTGCCCAAGCGACAGTGAGCGTGACAATTACAGATACTAGTGCAGCCACTGTTGTAAATGTAAGCCCTGAAGATGCAGCCTCTGCTGTGAGTGTAAATGCTCGAGTTATGTTATCGGTGTCTGATGTGATGAAGTCATCGAGTTTAGTTGTTAATAGCGCCAATGGTGTATGTGAGGGAAGTGTGCAATTATCAGCTGATAATTTTGAAACTTGCTTAGCAATCGACTCATTAGAGATGACGGGACCACAAGGAAATGACAATGAATATTTTAACAATATTGAGTTTACAGCTGCTTTTAATCAAGCAACAGAATATGCGTTAAGATTAACCGAAGACTTAGTTAATTTTGCTGATACACCTGCTTTAGCCCAAGTAGTTTCTACTTTTACAACTGGAAGTAATGATTTAAAGATAACTGAGGTTGTCGCTATTCGTTTTAGCAACGACACGCCTTGGTTTGAACTTTATAACGGAACCGATAGTAGTGTTAATTTAGCTGATTACAGTGTACGAGTAAAAAGTCGTGACAGTTCTGATAATAGTATTTCGGCCGCAACAATTTTTAATTTGCCTGACCAAGTGATTGCTCCTGAGGAATATCTCATAGTTCATAGTGGTTTTGGTGATCAATTATTTTACGATACAACTGAGCAAAATAAATCTATCGCTTTTATTGGTGATATTGACTCCACGGTTCGCCCTTATTGGTTTTTGAATGGGTTTGTTGAATTACTAACGCGTGACTCGGGAAGTACTGTGGATTTTGTTCGATTTGGCAATGACACTACTGAGCCTCTGACGGCAGGACAATGGCAAACAGGCTCAGCACCTGTCATTTCTAATGTAACTGGCTCAAGTATTAAAAGAGATATAGATAACACAGATACTAATTCATCATCTGATTGGCACTATAGCCAATTTACGACACCGGCGGGTGTTAATGATGTTAGCTGCGAAGATGACAGTGATGAAGATGGTATTCCTGACTGTTCAGAACTCCCTGGGTCAACTTTTTCTGGATTACCTCTGCATGCTTGGGGAGCTAGAGTTAATCAAAAAGATATCTTTATTGAAGTGGATTATATGGATAGCAGTGATGCGGGAATAATACCGCACCAAACAGCATTGGAAAAAGTGGTAAGCTCGTTCGCTGAGCAAGGCATTGTTGTTCACTTTGATGTGGGGGATTTGTACCACCAAGCAGGGGGAATATCTGTACAAGATCATGATTTAGGAGGGGGTGATCAAGTAACCTTTAGACAATATACACCTTATAACTTTAACCAAGGTGTTGAGAGTTTGTTTCATTATAAAATGGCAAACTTCGACATGAGACGTAAGCCGATATTTCATTATATGTTAATGGCTAATAGTCGAAACATTGATGGCAGTGCGGGTTCTTCAGGGGTTGCTGAATTAAGTGGTAATGATTTGATGATAAGTATGGGGAATTGGGGGTTATCACTTGATAACGAAGTATCTCGAAATTTAACCTTCAACTACCAAGCATCAACGATAATGCATGAGCTTGGCCATAATTTAGGTTTAGAGCATGGTGGTGATGAAAGTACAAACTATAAACCAAATCATTTGAGTATTATGAATTACCTTTATCAGTTGAGAGGGTTACCGACGATAGGGGATAATGAGGGAGATCGCTATTATTCGAGTCGCTATCGTGAGAATGCCAATTGTGCCGTACAAACTGCGGATTTGACTAATAGCCCATTTGACTCTCCTGAAAATTTTGTAATGTCTTATTCGCATGGACTCGGAAGTTCCATAGACGAAAATAATATAATAGAGGCTAATGGTTTAAGGTATCCCGGCTCTGCTGCTGTAGATTTTAATTGTAATGCTGATTTGACTGAAACTCTAAGCCAAGATACGAATGATGATACCGCCGTAACAGTGCTAAATGATGTTGATGAGTGGAGTTTGATTGAACTTCGTTTTTATACCTTGTTCTCTGGCAATCGCTTCGGTGTTCATCAGCAAGATAGCGATCAAAAAGACGTGTCGAAGCATATACAACAACGAATGATTGAAGAGCAAGCGCCACCTTTAAAACTTCTTAATGAAATTAAAGCTGCTAGAGAAAAGCAAGGGATTAAGTAGTGAAGTATCTGGTTATATTTTTTATGTTGATATGTTGTGTTGCATGCACACCAGATGTTGAACCTCAATGGCATATGTCATCTAGATTAAATTATGATGGGCAGCCAGTAAACTGGAAATCAGGCTCAGTAATTGGTTGCCAACATTGTAAAATTCAAGAGGGACGTATCGTTGAACCCGATGGGATCTCAATCATATACACTCTATACCAAAGAGGGCAATGGCGGGCTGAATATCGCGAATCACATCAAGCTAGGATTGTTTTAGGGAATAACGCACATGCACTTTTAGTTAAAAATAAAGGTTCAGGCACTGTTTTATTAGAAAATAAACACAAACAAATTTCAGAGCTAGCAAAGATAGGGACCCCATTTATACTCAATATGGGGGAAGAAAGATTTACGGTGGTTATTAGTCAATTTGATGAACCTCGCTTTGGCACCGAGTTATCAGATCCTTTACCAGTTAAATTAAATTATAGTGTATTGAAAAGCCAATAGTTTTCTACTGGCTTTTCAAACATTTTAACTTCGATATTGGCTTCGATAGTTTTCAACCCATAACCGTGTGCCACCGCAAACAGCAACGGGCATAACAATTAGGTTTACGAATGGGATAGCAGTTAAAATCATGACAGCTAAACCAAAGCCATAAGATAACGTTTGCTTTTGCTTTAAGTCATTTTTCATTTCGTTAAAACTAATTTTATGGTTATCGAACGCATAGTCTTCATATTGCACTGCATACATCCAGCAAGTGAATAACACCCATAAAACTTGACCGATCACAGGTAAAATCCACAGTAAGATAAAAAAGCCTATAGCGCGCGGCAGGTAATAGCAAAGTTTTGTCCATTCTCGACCTAACATACGTGGCACATCTTTCATTGTATCGAAAAGACTATCGTCATTAATTTTTTGCCCAGTGAGATAAAGTTCGACTTTTTCACTGAGTAGGCCGTTAAATGGGGCTGCTATAAAGTTTGTTATAACTGTGAAGAGCATACTGTAACTAAATAAAATCACCAGCACAGCAATTGGCCACATTAGCCACTCGAGCCAGCTAAGCCATTCTGGTAATAACGAGTTCATGTAAGCAAAGCCATCGGTGAGCCAGCCATACAAAAAGAACAGCGAACTACCAAAAAGCAGAATATTGATTAATAAAGGAATAAGTACAAAACGTTTCAACCCCTTTTGGCTAATTAACTTAAAGCCAGAAAAGAAGTATTCCATACCTTGAGTGAACTGCACGAGAAAACCTCATCTTATTTCTTGTTGTTTGCAGTATAGGGTTTTGACGATATTTGAACAGCTTTTTTCCGTAACAAAGTGTTTAACTCTTTACATGGACAGTCACTTTAAGTCGGATAGGCACTCTAATTCTTAATAAAATTTAACTTTACATGGACAGTCACTGTATTTATTGCTCTTGCGGCACAGAAAACTTTGTCTACACTTTAATTACAGCTAATGCATTTCAGATTATCAGTTCAAGGAGTGGACGATGGCTTTAGCAAGGAAGCGGCAAATCTGTTTGTCAAACACCAAGTATTATCACTGTGTATCTCGTTGCGTCAGACGCGCTTACCTTTGTGGAGAAGACGCACTCACAGGCAAATCATATGAACACCGCCGAGTGTGGGTTGAACAGCGTCTGCTTGCTCTTGCAAAGGTATTTTGCATTGATGTATGTGCTTATGCGGTGATGAGTAACCATACACATGTTGTGCTTTATGTTGATGATAAAAAAGCAAATAGGTTATCGGATAAGGCCATCCTTTTACGCTGGTTTAAGCTCAGTAAAATGACGCCTTTAGGTCAAAAAGCCCTTAATGGTGAGCCGTTAAGTGATGGTCAACAAGTCTTCTTAAATAAAGAGGTTGCAGAATACAGAACGCGCCTTTCGAGCATTAGTTGGTTCATGCGAATGCTCAATGAGTATATCGCCAGATGTGCAAATAAAGAAGACGAGTGTACAGGGCATTTTTGGGAAGGGCGCTTTAAAAGCCAAGCTATCCTTGATGAATCAGCGCTTTTAGCCTGCATGGCCTATGTTGATTTAAACCCTGTTCGTGCTAAAGCTGCGAGCACGCCGGAGCAATCGGACTATACCAGTTTTAAAAAGCGATGCGAAAGCGCGAAGGAGTCAAAGCAACCTAAATTACTAGTTCGTTTTATTGGTGGCATGAGTAAGTATAAATCAAAGGGAATACCTTTTGAGTTAAAGTCATACCTGCTACTTGTGGAGCAAACTGGGCGTTGTATCAGCGCGGATAAGCCTGGATATATAGAGCATCATTTACCTCCTATTCTTGAAAGACTGAATTTCGAAGCTGAAAACTGGTTAACGCTAACAACTCAGTTTGAAAACTTATTTCATGGAGCTGCAGGTCGAGTGGGTGCTATTGAAAGTTATTGTATTAAAACAGCTCGCAAGCGACGAAGTAACATTACAAATAGCCGAATTTTATTAGCGAGTTAAGTTTCTAGGTTTATTTTAACGTGATTTCAAATCGCTAGTATCTTCACGCTTTAAATTTAATTGTTTGAAATAATTAGCCCTAGAAGGCTAAAGTCAAAGCTCTATTCTCTCTGAAGCACACTCGCTAAACATAATTACAGAATAAGTTTAGTAATTTTTTTGACTTACCTTTATATTTTTAAATTACTGCCTTCAGATTTTAAAAATACAATAGTTGTTGGTTTTAAATGACTGCCCCTTTAAAAAGGCTTTACGAACTCTGAAGTGATCTCTGGTAAAAAATCTATAGGTATAAATTATTAACCTTGAATGGTGTGGTGTAGTTTAGACTTTAGTTTTTATCAACTTGGCGTTTTTTTGGTTACATACTGTTGAACTTAGAGATAGTATGTCGGTCCGAACAGTACCTATAAAATCATTATTGAAAACTACAGTAGAGGATAATGGAAATATCCGATACTATTGTTCACATAGTTAACAAAAAAGACATATAAAAATGGGAGTTTTATGCAGTTAGTCGATTTAAATCCACATGATCCTGAAGTAGTAAGCGTGTTTTCTGATATAGACCGACTCATAAACTCACTATACCCTGTTGCTACCGCTCAATCTTTAAGTGTTGAAGAGCTAGCTGAGCCTAATGTTTATGCTATAGGCTTAAAAAATGAAGATGGTATCGTTGCATGCGGCGCAATCGTTATGCAAGAAGGCAACCCTCCTTATGGTGAAATCCGCCGCTTATATGTAAAACCAAGCTACCGTGGTAAAGGGTTATCACGTCGAATTATGCAGATATTATTACATCAAGCTGGTGAGCAACTAATACCGCTTATTCGTCTTGAAACAGGTCCTAAACAAACAGAGTCAATTAGCTTATATGAAAACTTAGGTTTTAATCGTTGTGGTCCGTTTGGTAATTACAACGAAAATCCACAAAGTTTGTTTATGGAGCTTGGGCTAAATCAGTAATTTAGGTGGTAAGCTATGTTTTAGTGAGGTCATCTTTATTTATAAATTCACCTTACAACTATTGGGCTTTGTTACGCTCTTTCTGATTGCTGCTTGTGGTGATAGTTCACAGGTATCCATTACTTCTCAGAGTCGGCAACCAGACCTTATTATTAATAGTACTAAGCTCTATTTAAACTCATGCTACAGTCTTTCTGGTGTCTTCAACCATAATGGCACTATAAAAACAAAAGTTATTCTTATATCTCCTACTCGTCCTTTAAGTATTTGCGCTGATAAGCAATCGCAGCTGAATTTTGATGGCACCTATCTCACTGTAAGAATTTGCCGCACCTCTTTTGGCGCAGGAGGTTGCGGGGTTGAAAAATATCGCACAAAAGACTTCGAAAACTGGCAAGAGTACATAGGTATTACTTGGCATGATAACGAGCAATATGAAGCGTGGAGATGGTTAGGGTCAAATTCTTCAGCCGCTGATGAAATCACAAAAGTAATACCAGCCCATTAAAATCAATATGAAAAGGTAATTTACCAGTACATATATTCTACAGTGACTGTCCCTTTAAATGTGATCCTATTAAATACTATTTTCAGTGACTGTCCCTTGAAATAGGGTTTAAAAACATTTAGGGATGTTGATTAGCTTTTCACATCAAAAATCACTCGTTACGAGTAAAAATTCTTGTTGGACTTGAGTCACTATTTTTCTTTTAATGCGCGGCAACAACCCTTGCCGATTTCGGCATTACTAAAATAAAAGAGAAAGATAGATGAAAGAAACAACATCACTAGAACAAGCTCGCACGAGTTACAATGTTCGTCATTGGAGCCAAGGTTTCTTTGGTATTAATGATCAAGGTGATGTGTATGTTGCGCCAAAGGCCCATGCCCCAGAGCAAACCATTGCACTAATCGATATCGCACAGCAATTACAAGACAAAGGCTTAAGCTTGCCTGCGCTAGTTCGTTTTCCACAAATTTTACATCATCGTGTACATAGCTTATGTCAGGCATTTAACACGGCTATTGAAAATTATGGTTATCCGAAAGACTATTTGCTTGTTTACCCAATTAAAGTAAACCAACAGCGTGAAGTTGTTGAAGAAATTGTTGCAAGCCAAGCTGATATTGAAAAGAAACAATTGGGTCTAGAAGCGGGCAGTAAACCTGAGCTATTAACTGTATTAGCGATGGCTGAAAAAACCAGTGCTGTCATTGTGTGTAATGGCTACAAAGACCAAGAATACATTCGTTTAGCATTGATTGGCGAAAAGCTAGGCCACAAGGTTTACATTGTTCTTGAAAAACTGTCTGAGCTAGACATGGTGCTTAGCCAAGCAAAAGAGTTAAACGTAAAGCCACGCATTGGTATTCGTGTACGTTTAGCGTCGCAAGGTAAGGGCAAGTGGCAAGCAAGTGGTGGCGAAAAATCAAAATTTGGTTTGTCGGCATCGCAAGTACTCAGTGTGGTCAATCGCTTAAAAGCGTCTGATCAACTTGATCTGATCCAACTTGTACACTTTCACCTTGGCTCGCAAATGGCAAACATCCGCGATGTTCGTTTAGGTGTGAGTGAAGCTGCGCGTTTTTACTGTGAGTTACGTAAATTAGGTGCACAAATTGATTGCTTAGATGTGGGTGGCGGTTTAGCGGTAGATTACGACGGTACACGCAGTCAGTCTCATAACTCAATGAACTATAGCCTAAGTGAATACGCTAATAACATCGTGTACACCATCGGTGATACCTGTAAGTTATATGAGCAGCCAATGCCGCGCATTATTTCTGAGTCAGGTCGTGCGTTAACAGCGCACCATGCTGTATTGATTTCGAATGTTATCGGCACCGAAAGCTATGTACCTGAAGACATTCAAGCGCCAGCAGCTGATGCACCCCTATTGTTAAAGAATATGTGGACATCATGGCAACAGTTAAGTGGTGACAATGATGACCGTGCATTAATTGAAATTTATCATGATAGCCAAGGCGATTTAGCCGAAGCACATAATCAGTTTGCACTTGGTTTGTTAGATTTAACAGAGCGAGCATGGGCGGAGCAAGTTAACTTACGTGTATGTTATGAACTTAACAAGCATATGGATAACAAAAACCGTTTTCATCGCCCGATTATTGATGAATTAAATGCGCGTTTAGCAGATAAGTTTTTTGTGAACTTTTCATTGTTCCAGTCATTACCGGATGCATGGGGTATTGACCAAGTGTTTCCTGTTCTACCGCTAAGTGGTTTAACAGAAGCACCACAAAAACGAGCCGTGTTACTTGATATTACCTGCGATTCAGACGGTGCTATGGAGCATTATGTAGACGGTCAAGGTATTGAAAGCACATTACCTGTGCCAGCATTTAGCGAAGAAAAACCTTACTTAATGGGTTTTTTCTTAGTGGGTGCTTATCAGGAGATTTTAGGTGACATGCATAACTTATTTGGCGACACACACAGTGCAATTATAAAAATGGATGAGCAAGGTCAAGCGCAAATCACTGAAGTTAACGAAGGTGATACCGTTGCAGACATGATGCGTTACGTACATTTAGATGTAGAAAGCTTCCAGCAGTCTTACGCCCAGCTGGTGGCAGCTAAATTGCCAGAAACTGAGCAGCAAAGCGTATTAGATGAGCTGCAAACTGGCTTAAATGGTTACACTTATTTAGAAGAGTTATAAGCAATGTCGACATTGTTTGACCACACAGATCATTCATTGTACTCAAACGGCATGACGTTTTTACGTCAGCCAATGGTGCAAAACATCACTGCAATCGATGCCGATGTAGTGGTGTTAGGTCTACCCTTTGATTTGGCGACCTCAGGTCGCCCTGGTGCACGTTTAGGCCCTGACGCAATTCGTCGTGCCTCAGTGCACCTGGCATGGGAAGAAACCAAGTACCCATGGACGTTTCCGTTGTTTGAGCGTTTAAAATTAGCTGATGCGGGTGATTTTACTTACCCAGTAGGCGACCCAGAATATTTTACCGCGCAGTTAGAATTAGCCGCTGAGCAAATTCTTCGTCAAGGTAAAACATTATTAGGTTTAGGTGGCGACCACTTTGTGACTTTGCCGCTACTGCGTGCCCATGCTAAGCAACATGGTAAGATGGCATTAGTGCATTTTGATGCCCACACAGATACTTACAGCAATGGCTCTCGCTATGATCACGGTACCATGTTTTATCATGCGCCGATGGAAGGGCTTATTGATGTTGATCACAGCATTCAAATCGGTATTCGTACTGATTTTGATCAAAGCAAACATGAGTTTGCAGTGATTGATGCAATGGCAGCTAATGATTTGCCTGCACAAGATATCGCAGAGCAAATTAAAGCACGTGTGGGTGACTTACCTGTGTATCTAACCTTTGATATTGACTGCCTTGATCCCGCATTCGCTCCAGGGACAGGCACTCCAGTATGTGGTGGCTTAACCAGCGATAAAGTACTCAAAGTACTTCGTGCATTGAAAGGCATTAATATGGTCGGTATGGATGTGGTTGAAGTATCTCCATCCTATGACCAAAGTGAACTAACAGCGATTGCTGCAGCGACCATTGCCAATGAGTTATTACACTTATGGACTTTGAAGCATAAATACTAAATGAGAGAGACAAAGAGCGCCATTAGGCGCTCTTTTTTTTGATATTAAATTAAGCAATTAAGCGCTTCGAACATCAACCTTTAATTTAAGCTTTTGCCCAGGTTGAATGTATTTTTGCCCAGCTAATGAATTCCATTTAATAATATCTTCTACAGACACATTAAACTTAGCAGCAATGCGCGCTAACGAGTCACCACGACGAACTTTATAGGTAATGGTGCGCTCTTTGATTTGTGTAGCAGCAAGTTGCGACTTTTCCTGTTTATACACAGTTAGCTTTTGACCAACACGCAGTACCGCGTCTTTTTTCAGCTTATTCCATGTTGCAAGTTCAGCTATGGTGACATCGTACTCACGGCTGATATCCCACAGTGTATCGCCACTGGCCACTTTATGGCTAAGTTTTTTACGTGTTGCTTTATTAGCTGCCATACGCACTGACTTTGGTAAATGCTGGCTATTAATCTCACCATCGCTTAGTGGCACAAGTAATTGCTGACCAACACGAATAGTATTCGATGAAAGCTTATTCAGTGTTTTAATCGCGTTTGTGCTTGTCGAAAACTTCTTCGCAATCACAGATAAACTGTCACCGCGCGCAACAATATATTGCTGCCAGCGTAGGCGGTCTTTTTGCTCTGTTTTAGCTAGCTTGTCAGTAAACGCTTCAACTTTATCAGACGGTAATAATAAAAAGTGTGGGCCATTAGGATCCGTCGCCCAGCGATTGAAGCCAGGGTTTAAACGATAAAGCTCTGTTAAGCTAATGCCTGCCATGTCAGCGGCAAGTGCTAAGTCAATTTGGCTCCCTACATTAACTGCTTCAACGACTTGAGCATTAATTATTGGCTGCCACTTAACACCAAATTCGTCACTGCGTTTTACCAGATCAGACAGCGCTAACAGCTTAGGTACGTAGGCAGTGGTCTCTCTTGGTAAATCAAGTGACCAAAAATCCGTTGGTAAATGCTTTTTACGGTTCTTTTTAATGGCACGAAGTAAACGACCTTCACCTGAGTTATAGGCTGCAATGGCATTTAGCCAATCGCCTTCTAAGGTTTTGTGTAAATATGATAAATAATCTAGCGCTGCACGGGTCGATTGCACAATGTCACGGCGACCGTCATACCACCAGTTTTGTTTTAAATCGAAACGCTCACCGGTTTGTGGCATAAATTGCCAAATGCCAGAAGCACTGCGATGTGAATAACCAAATGGATCAAACGCACTTTCCACAATAGGTAAAAGTGCGATTTCGATTGGCATCTGACGCTTTTCGACTTCTTCTACAATAAAGTATAAGTAAGGCTCAGCTCGCTTAGAGATACGATCTAAATAGGCCTGATGACGCGCATAATAGTTACGCTCAGCAACAACTGGGCGGTTTTGTGGCACATCAATCGAAAGCTGATAGCGAATACGTTCCCATACATCATCAAATACAGGAGGCGGCTCATCAATATCGGTTAATTGTTGATATTGAGCGTTGATCATCAATGCATCATTGATATCGCTCGGACTTGCGCCGTCTAATTGTTGCTCAACATTATTGCTCGCAACATCTGTACTTGCTGAATCAGAAGCTGTCAATTGACAGCCACTTAAAATCAGCGCAAGTGATAAAACTAAAGGAGACTTATACATATATACCCATACATCAGGTAAAAAAACTCGGCGAATATTACCTGCTCTGAGAACATATTGCCACTTTATGACCAGTTTATGTCAGCTTATTATTGCAAGATGCTGATCTAAATATACAAAATTGTAACTACCGGCGTTTACGTTTTTTAAAAGTTATCTTTCCAGGCTCTGAGACCTGCAAAGCGTTGCCAAGGTTCATTCAGATCCAAATTAATTTTTAGCTCATCAGGCAGCTCATCAGTGATTGTTGCTATATTGCTACGTAAAAATGGATTTATTTGTTTTTCCACGCCTAACTGGGTTGGCAAGCTTATTTCGTCTTTGGCGCGCAGAGTATCAACTTCATCACTGTAGTTGAGAAGGTATTCGTTATTTGGCTCTACAGCTTTTGCGAAGGCTAAGTTGGCTTGCGTGTATTCATGGGTGCAGTAGATTTTACACTCATCTGGCAGGGCTCTTAGTTTACATAACGAGTGCCACATTTGTTCTGCGCTGCCTTCGAATAATCGTCCGCAGCCAGCACTGAATAAGGTGTCGCCAGTAAAACTTAATTCGTCGTTAATGTAACAAATATGGTCTAGGGTATGACCAGGTGTTGCAAGCACGGTAAAGGTGTAATCATACACAGTGACTTTATCCGCTTCTGATACGCCATGAGTAATACCTTTAAAAGGGCTATGTCTTGGCCCATAAACCGGAATATCACGAAATTCCTTAACCAGTGCAGCCACACCATCGGTATGATCATAATGGTGATGAGTAATCAAAATACCGCTAAGTGTTAAGTTATGCTCGCTCAGATAGTTTAAAACAGGCTCTGCTTGACCGGGGTCGACGACCCAGGCTGTTTGCTCAGCTTCATTGCTGATGCACCAGATGTAATTATCAGAAAAGGCTTTAATTGCTTTAACTTGCACCATGTTTAATTGCTCTATAAAGTGACAGTTAACACACAGTATAACGAGCTCAGAAAATGAAACCAGCCCTTAGTTTTCAAGAAGGTCCTAAGCCATACACTTGGCAGCAGTTCCCTCATGGTGACTATTTACGTGCTGAAATTGAACGTAAGCTAACGCCATGGCTGCCACGCATGTTTGGCTATCACATGCTCAAACTTGGTAATTTAAGTGGTGAGCTGGCAACCAGTGAAAGTCCTATAAAGCATCAAGTTTGTGTCGCAGAGCAGGGGTTATTTACCGGTGTTATTGCTGATGTAGACGAGCTACCTTTTTATGAGCACAGTGTTGATGCTTGCATATTGTCGCATTGCTTAGAATATCATTCTGATCCACACCACATCTTACGCGAAGCACATCGTACTTTAATTCCCGGTGGTTATCTGGTGATCACGGGCTTTAATCCGTTTAGCTTGTGTGGCTTGGCGCAGCTTTTACCTTTTAGTCGCCAAAAGTTACCTTGGACAGGACGCTTTTTTACGCCATCACGAGTAAAAGACTGGTTGAATCTATTAGGCTTTGAGATTATTTCGGACGAGCGATTTATCCATTCATCGCTTGCAAGAGGCAACCGTTTGTCACGTTTTGCGGCGTGGCGCAGTTTTGGCCAGCAATATTTAAAGCCAATGGGCAGTGTGTATATGCTGGTGGCTCGAAAACGTGTGGCCCCGCTGACACCAATTAAACCTAAATGGCATGCAAGGCCGCAATTTTCGCCAGTGAAAGGAGCAGGGCTCAGGCAAACATCAAAGCAGCACTGTGAGCGGGATAGCTAAATAGTGTTGTTGCGTATCTGTTTTGCTTGGGTACTGACCTGCACGAATATTTAATTGAATAGAAGGGTGCAACAGCTTTGGTACCGCTAAGGTTGCATCGCGGCCTTCCCGAGTCGCAATAAAGCTTTGTTTATCGCCTTTTAAATGAATGTTTTGCTCACGCTGCTCTTTCACTGTGGTTTTGTTCGCCAGCGGACGGCCATCTGGTTGATAGTCATGACACATCCAAAGTACCGTATCGTCAGGAAACGCTAAAATTCGCTGTAGTGAGTCATATAACTCACCGGCACTGCCTCCTGGGAAATCACAGCGGGCTGTGCCACTGTCTGGCATAAAGAAGGTGTCACCAACAAATACATTGCCATCAATGTGAAAACACACGCTGTCAGGGGTATGGCCCGGTGTGGCAATCACATCTACTGTGTAATCACCTAACTGAAATAGTGCTTTATCAGCAAATAACGCATCAAAAGGTTCACCATTACATGGTATATCAAGATTATAAAGTTGGCTAAAGTGCTGTTGCACTTGTGTGATCCCTTTACCCGTGCCGAGTTTACAAGGGTGTGTGTCTTGTAATTGCTGCTTTATGTAACTTGCTGCGGTGATATGGTCAGCATGGGCATGAGTTTCAAGTAGCCATTGCAATGTCAGCTGCTCAGTCTTTATGTAGCTGATGATCTCATTGGCTGTGATAAAACTTAACTCACCACTTGGCATATCAAAATCAGCTGGCGCATCAATTAGCAAGCACTGCTTAGTGCTTTCGCAACTGACTAAGTAGCAGAGAGTGGCGCTTTGTTGATGAAAAAAAGAGTGAATGCGCAGAGCCATAATGAATCCTTTATATTTCGTTATAGCCAAATCTTATAACATATAACAAAAATATAAAACGACCTGCGCCAAGTTTATTTCAAGGGGCTTTTAATTACCGTCGTAACCTGTGTCTTCAAGTAATTGATCGCTGCCAGCTGCTTCGCGGGCAAGATCGTCAACAATCTCATTGTATTTATTGCCGCTATGACCTTTTACCCAACGCCATTCTATGCTGTGTTGTTGGCAGGCAGCATCTAGTCGTTTCCATAAATCGACATTCTTAACTGGTTTTTTAGCCGCGGTTTTCCAGCCGCGCTTTTTCCAATTATCAACCCATGACTCAATACCTTGTTTCACATATTGGCTATCGGTTGTCAGAATGACATTACAAGAGCGGGTGAGGGTTTCAAGTGCAACGATAGCAGCGAGCATTTCCATCCGATTATTGGTTGTTAGGGTATAGCCTTGGCTTAATTGCTTTTCGTGACCGTTGTATCGCATCACGATGCCATACCCTCCAGGCCCTGGATTTCCTAAACATGATCCATCGGTGTAAATCTCTACGGTTTTCTGCACTGTTTTACCTTGATATTGTGTACAATAAAGTGAATATAGAAAGATACCAGAGTCAGGCTTAAGACGATATGGCACATAGACAAATAGTTTTAGATACAGAAACCACGGGTATTGACCCAAAGCAAGGCCACCGCATTATTGAAATCGGTTGTGTTGAACTTGTAAATCGCCGTCTTACTGGCAACAACTTTCATGTGTATATCAATCCACAACGTGAGATAGAAGAAGAAGCAATAGACGTACACGGTATCACCAATGAATTTTTGCGTGATAAACCCCTGTACCATCAAATTGCCCATGAGTTTTTAGAGTATATTCGTGGCGCTGAGCTTGTTATTCATAACGCAGCGTTCGATATCGGCCACATGGACAATGAGTTTGCATTGTTAAATCAAGGTTTTCCTAATACTGCCGATGTATGTAGTGTACTTGATACGTTAAAAATGGCGCGTGACTTGCACCCAGGTCAAAAGAATAACCTTGATGCACTTTGTCGTCGTTACGATATTGATAACTCAAAGCGTACTTTACACGGCGCATTACTGGATTCTGAGATCTTAGCCGATGTTTACCTGTCGATGACGGGTGGACAAGTAAAGCTGAACCTTAATCAAAATAAAGATGAAGGCTCAACCCAACAAACGGGTGGTATTCGCCGACTGAGTGCTGATAGAGCACCGCTTGTGGTATTAAGAGCAACAGAACAAGAGCACGCCGCTCACGAAGAACGTTTAGACTTGGTTGCAAAGGGTGGCCAATGCTTATGGCGTGCAGAATAAGGTAATAAAATGAGAAAACAGCTACTAGCAGGATTAGTGTGTTTAATTCCCTTCACGGGATTTGCCAACGAGCAAAATAAAATAACCCCATTAGAACGTGATGGGGTGCAAAATGAAATTCCCCTGCTAGAGAACCGTTTTCGTATCGATCACAAAATCGATAAAGTAACTTTACTCTTCTTTCGTAAGCGCGGTGCCCCTGCCGTTGTGTTAGTTCGCCCTGACGGCACTAAGTATTATGCAACTGACTCAGTTAAAAATGATGACCTCGACTGGTATGATGAATTGAGCTATGACTTGGTAACGATAAGCAACCCAATGCCAGGCCCCTGGCAAGTGGTCGGCAGTATCTTGCCTGATAGCCGTATTATGGTGCTGGGTGAAATAGAGCTTAATGTTGATCCACTCCCGCCCATGCTGTTTCGTGGCGAAACAGTAAAACTAACGGGCCGCGTATTAAATGACGGTGAGCCAATAGAAGTTGGTCAGTTTAGAGATGTGATCAGTTTGCACGTTGATTTTGTCAGCACTAATAATAGTGATTACGCAAACTTTGGTGCCGGTACGCAAAGTGTTACTGACTTTAAAGATGATGGCCGTGGCTTTGATGAGCGTCCGCTTGATGGTGTGTTTACCGGTGAGTTTAAACTGGTCTTTCCGGCAGGTGAGTGGCAGCCAGAGCTATATATAGAAACACCTATACTAAAGCGTACCGTGGTGCAAAAACCGATAGTCGTGCATGAGCCGCCTTTTGATTATGAAATAGCCCTTGCTGAGCAAGATGAAGATGACCACATTTTAACAATCACCTTAAACCCTGAAATCGTCAAACCAGAAACTGTGCTCATTCAAGGGAAAATTTATTACCCTAATAATGAAGAGCAAATGTTCTCTTTAGATGCTGATAAATCGCAAACACGGGAACTGGCCATTAAAAATTATGATTGGGGACGATACAGTGTTGAGCTCTCTGTATTTGGTAGCAACATAAATGACCGTGAATTTATGGCGACGTTACCGACGTATAAATTTGAAATTGAGCGACCAATTGAAGCTGTACCAGAAATTGTTCGCCCAGAAATTGATTTAGAAGCGCAAGCAGAGCAACAACGAATTATTGAAGAAGAACAAAAAGCGTCCACCATGCTGATGGTGACCTTAATTGTTGTTGGAAATTTAACCGTACTTTTATTAGGTTGGCTGGCAATTAGAATTTTTGTTCAGAAGAAACCGCTGAAATTTAAAATTTCATTACCGTTTTTAAAGAAAAAAAATCAAACCGAAAATGATCAGCAAGCAACGAATGAAAATGAAGTTGGCAAAAACGGCTCAAAAAATGATAAATCAGGTGAAATTTTAAACCTTTCGATGTCAGATGACTAAAAAACCTGTAAAAATACAAAAAACCCCTTGACGAACTAGAGGGTGATTCGTATTATTCACGCCGCTGTCAGGGGAGACTCAGTCAGCAACGAAAATGTGGAGTGGTAGTTCAGTTGGTTAGAATACCGGCCTGTCACGCCGGGGGTCGCGGGTTCGAGTCCCGTCCACTCCGCCAATTGTATACATAAATAGCGTGT
>NZ_PNDF01000038.1:0-66559 GCF_005887195.1 Pseudoalteromonas sp. S1650
ACAGCGGAAGCCACTGAGCATGGCTGCGATGGGTACG
Organism: Pseudoalteromonas sp. S1650; assembly: GCF_005887195.1. NCBI lineage: Bacteria > Pseudomonadati > Pseudomonadota > Gammaproteobacteria > Alteromonadales > Pseudoalteromonadaceae > Pseudoalteromonas > Pseudoalteromonas sp. S1650. The sequence goes on from NZ_PNDF01000038.1 coordinate 38, forward strand.
ACTCATAAATCACCTCGTTAGTTGAAACGTGGTGATAAATTAGGCCATCTGCAAAAACATGCCTAGGTGTGGTTGCTGTTACGGTTACAGTTATAGTTTAATAGGAGTCGTTATGCAGACAGTCAATGTCGAACCTGTATCAGTAAAACAGCAGAATTTATCCGAACACAATGCTAAACAGGATGTGGTTTTTGATCTAGATGTTAAAAACCCAAGCTTAAAGTGGAATGCTGACGGTAAATACCCGTATAAACGAAAAATGGACGTGATTGAATACGAGCGCCATAAACACGAATTGCAAATCGAACTTTTAAAAATGCAAGGTTGGGCCAAAGAGACTGAACAACAAATTGTGATTTTATTTGAAGGTCGAGATGCGGCTGGTAAAGGTGGCACTATAAAGCGTTTTATGGAGCATTTAAATCCTCGCGGGGCGCACGTAGTGGCTTTAGAAAAACCATCTGCAAGAGAGCGTGATCAATGGTACTTCCAGCGTTACATTAACCACTTACCTACTAAGGGTGAAATCATACTTTTCGATCGTTCTTGGTATAACCGAGCCGGTGTTGAGAAGGTAATGGGGTTTTGCGATGATCACGAATATTTGGAGTTTATGCGTCAAACACCTCAACTTGAGCGTATGTTGGTGAATAGCGGTATTAAGCTATTTAAATATTGGTTTTCGGTCAGTAGAGAAGAGCAATTTAGACGCTTTAAATCGCGCCAAAACGACCCACTCAAACAATGGAAGCTAAGCCCAGTTGATATGGCATCACTGGCTAAATGGCATGATTATAGTGATGCCAAAGATGCCATGATGTTTCATACCCATACTAAGGATGCACCTTGGACACAAATTCGATCTGACGATAAAAAGCGCGGGAGAATCAACTGTATGCGCCACTTCTTAAGTTGTTTAGATTACCCGGAGAAAGATCACGATGTAGTAAATTGTGTCGACTCGCTTATTGTTACCGAACCTACCCGCATGTCTATACGCCAGTGAAGGAGAATACTATGCAAAATTCACAGTCAGTATTTGAGAAACGTCTTGCTAAGCTCGAAAAAATTCTTGAAAAGAGTAAAAAAGAAGTGGCAAGAACCACTGAACTTGCAAAAGATGCAGCACTAAAAGCACAAGCAGCTGTAGAGTGTGCCAGCGAAGCTGAGAACCTAGCTGAAAATGCTAAAAAGCGCTTTAAAGCAGCAAAAAAGCAATTAAAAGAGGCTAAAGTGTTAAAAATTGCGCAGAAAAATGCGTCGAAAAAATCGGCTATAAAACGTGCCAAACGATTGGCAAAGAATAAAAAAGCTAAAACTAAAAGCGCTTAAAGTTAACAAAGGGCACATGGCTATTGTGCCCTTTGTTTTTATTAAGCGTATCGCTGGACATTTTTACGATTCTCGATATGCTAAATGTCAATTTTTCAGGGACTTAAAAGCATCTTAATGAAACCTTTAGCGTCTATTTTTGTTATTTTACTGCTATGTTCAGCGTGTAGTAGTCATTCACTTATCAACCAAGAAATGCAAACTAAGTTGCAAGGCTCATGGCAGTCTACAAATAGCCCAGTTTGTGAAGCTAATTTTCATATCGTAGCTTTCAAAAACAACACATTAGAAATCTCATATGACGAACAGGGCTATATTTCTGAGTCTGAAGCGAGAAAAACCTTCGTTTATAATATTCTCTCAGCAGAGAAAAATTTAGTCCGTGTGCAGCTTGAAAATGAAACTCGCTTAGATAATAAGGGCAAGCCAGTAGTTTGGCATCTAAAACCACTTAGAAATGATAAGTATTGCTGGGGTAGAGATGACTGGCCTGATCTTGCTTGTACAGCTTCCCGTTATAAATGCACAGTAAGCAATTAAGATGATCTCAAAAGAAGTCGCTAGAATTGTGCGTGTTGATCATGCAGGTGAATTTGGGGCGATAAGCATTTATAAGTCTCAGTTATTTGTCGCTAAGTTTTTATATCAAGATATCTCTGTACAGCTTAAAGAAATGCTAAATCATGAAATCGAGCATTTCAAAACTTTTGATTGTTGGTTAAAGGAACATAAAGTACGGCATTGCCACGCAATCTGGTTTTGGTCTTTGGGTGGTTATTGTTTAGGTTTGATTACTGCTTTATTTGGCCGTAAAGCAATTTGGGTGTGTACAGAAGCCGTTGAATCAACGGTTCTTCATCATCTAGAATGGCAATTAAGCTATTTAGAGAAAAATAATAAAAGCGCATATCAAACGGTACTAAGCATTCAACAAGATGAAATTGAACACCAGAACCTAGGCAAAGTGAATGGTTCAAGTTCACTTTATTATTCACCAATCAGATTAGTCGTTAAGCACTCCACTAAATTTGCTATTTGGGTTTCGACTAAGTTGTAAAACTAAAAAATAAGGATAATTAAATGAGAGTTTGTTTGCTGATTTTGTTTTCGTTGCCATTTATCGTGTGTTCGGCTCAGTCTGAGCCAAATGCAGAATTAGAATTTGAACGGTTCTATAATGCATTGAAAATGGATGAAATCTTCAATGGCCTTGGTGGTATTGTAGAGGTCGATACAAAGCAAATATTAGCAGATACACTAAAAGATTTACCTGAAAGTCAAAAGCAATTGTTGATAAATGCGATGGGGACATCGGTATTGGCAGAGCCAACAGACATGAGTGCCGCCAAGATGGCTTTTAAGCTTAAAATTCTTAGTTTATTATCACCACAAGAGCTTAAAATAGCAGCAGATTTTTATTCAACAAATATTGGTTTAAAAGCGCATAGAGCCATAATCGAGGCGGAAGTAGCTGCTTCGAACTTTTTAGATTAATTGTTGTTTCATATAAATTATTTAGTAAATCCAGAAAACACCACTTAACCTGTTTTAAATATAAATAACCTGAATCCTTAACCTTCATTCCCAAAGCGCTGTGCTGTACGTGGTATCTCTACAAGAGAAGCGTTTTAATTATCCCACGCTAATCATTTCAACTCGCTCAAAAAGTCCGTATAATCCACGCCGAACTTTTTACTATGAAACATGGCTTACTAAAGCCTGTATGAGCAGAGCAAATGAATCAAACTGATACTAGAAAAGAAACTCTTGAATTTAATAAACTTCAAAAGCGTCTAAGAAGGCATGTTGGTACCGCGATTACTGATTATAACATGATCGAAGACGGTGATGTTGTTATGGCATGTATCAGTGGTGGTAAAGATTCTTTTGCAATGCTAGATATTTTGCTTAATTTACAAAAAGCAGCGCCGATTAAATTTGAAGTTATTGCGGTAAACCTTGATCAGAAGCAGCCTGGTTTTCCTGAGCACATTTTGCCTGATTACTTTGAGACGCTAAATATTCCGTATTACATCGTTGATAAAGATACTTACTCAGTAGTAAAAGAAAAAGTACCAGAGGGCAAAACAACCTGTGGTCTGTGTTCACGACTTCGTCGCGGCACACTTTATTCATTTGCAGAAAAAATTGGTGCAACCAAACTAGCACTTGGTCATCACATGGATGATATCGTTGAGACAATGTTCTTAAATATGTTCCATGGTTCACGACTAAAAGCGATGCCACCAAAATTACGCTCTGATGATGAACGTAACGTGGTAATCCGTCCGTTGTCATATTGCCGTGAAAAAGATTTAATTAAATACGCTGAGCACAAAGACTTCCCGATCATTCCTTGTAATCTATGTGGCTCACAAGAAAACTTGCAGCGTCAATCAATCAAAGCCATGCTGACAGAGTGGGATAAGAAAACTCCAGGTCGTGTTGAGAGTATCTTTAAGTCTTTACAAAATGTTAGCCCAAGCCAGCTTGCAGACAGAAACTTATTTGATTTTGAAAATTTACCACTTGATAGAGAAGGCAATCGTGAAAGCTATGACTTTAGCGAGGCGGTGGTCTCATCAACAAACATTGATGAATCATTATTTATTGATGTAACAAATATATAAAACTCTTAAACTGTATATATAAAAAAGCCCCAAACAGGGGCTTTTTTAATATCTATTCAATAGGTTATTTAGCAAGTGGGCTTACATAGCCGTCTGGTTTTAATGCTAATACATCGCAGTCAAGGCTGTCAATCACATGCTCTGCTGTGTTACCGACAAGCGCTGCACTTAAGCCAGTACGTCCAACTGTACCAATCACTACTAATTCGCTGTTGAGGCGCGCAGCCACATCAGGAATAACATCTTCAGGTAAGCCTTCTTCAATGTGGCAATGAGCTTGGTCAATTTCAAAGCCTTCAGCTAATGAAAGCGTTGATTCAAAGTGATGTTTTTTAACTGATTCGTTGTAAACACCTGGGTTAAACTCAGGAATTTCAATCGCGATATTAACCGGCGTTGCTGGGTAGGCATTCACTAAATTAAGAGTGGCATTAGCCAAGTCACAAATGAAGCGAGCGTCTTTGATAATACGCTTGTTAAGTTCAAGGTGTTGTTCATTCTCACTCACGGCGTTCACAGCAGCTAAAATATTGCCTTTTGCTGGCCACTCTTTCTCTTTAACAAGTAAAACTGGAGCAGGGCACTTACGAATGAGGTGCCAGTCAGTTGGGGTGAAAATAACCGATTTAAGTGTATCGTGTTGATGGGTGCCTTTGACAACTAGGTCAAAACCATCGTTGATCACGGTATTGATAATGGCTTCGTAAGGGCGGTTATGCCAAACCACACAGCTATCAATGGTAAGCTCTGGGTAAAGGGCAATTTGTTCATTTAACCATTCTTGGCGGTCTTTTATTACGGCTTCGCGCATTGCTTCACGCTCATCAGCAGAAAGCATTGTGGTCATTTCATAAGAGAAGTCGTAGATACTGAGGAAAGCGGTGATGGTCGCGCCAGATTTTTTGGCTAGATCAATTGAGCGGCTTAAACTATGTTGCTGCTCTTTGGTTGGGTCTATAACTGCTAAAATTCGTTTAATTGCGTCCATGTGCTGCTCCTTAACTGTTCCGCAAAAAGTAGTACTTTGAGTGTAACCTAAATTTAGAACAGTTAAAGGGGCAAACAATATAAAGTTGCGTTAAATCAAACTCTATTTACATTTAATCGCTGCTGTTGCTGCAAGCGCTTGCTGGTCCAAAATGGTGATAAATTTGCCTTCAACTTTAATAAAGCCCGCTTTTTGGAAGCGGCTTAAAAGGCGGCTAATTGTTTCAACAGTAAGGCCTAAATAATTACCGATTTCACCACGTGTCATGGTTAAACGGAATTCTTTACGTGAGAAACCACGTTCACCAAAACGCTCTGCAAGATTATAAATAAAACTTGCTAGACGCTCTTCAGCTGACTTTTTATTGAGTAACAATAACATTTCTTGGTCGTAGTTAATCTCATTACTCATTAAACGCATAATTTGTTGGCGTAGCTTAGGTAATTTACCTGCTAATTCGTCTAGAGTATCGAATGGAATTTCACATACCATTGAAGTTTCAAGGGCTTGCGAAAAGCTTTGATGAGCCATTTTGTTGATTGCATCGAAACCGACTAAATCACCAGCCAAGTGAAAGCCAGTAATTTGCTCATCACCTTGCTCAGACAAAGTATAAGACTTAAACGAGCCAGAGCGTACCGCATAAATAGCATTTAAGCTTTCGCCAGACTCAAATAAATAATCACCTTTGTGTAGAGGCTTTTTACGTTCGATGATTTCATCGAGACGATCCATTTCTTGACCGTTTAATGAAAATGGCAAACATAGCTGGCTGATACTGCAATTATTACAGCTAATTGTGCATAAGCCTTTTGACTTGTTTTGTGAGAAGTCCATACATCAAATCCATTCAAATAGGTTAACAACTTTAGGTTAATGAACTAACTTATCGGTTGCTATAATTAATAAGTATATACCGTACCATATTATTACGCTGCCTAGAATAACCCTTATCCAAACATGGTTAAAAAGAGTATTTATTTTTTGACTAACAAGACCAACACTGATCATTGCTGGAAAAGTTCCCAAAGCAAAAAATAACATTACGCCTGCACCGTGAAGAGCTGATGGGCTTGTGAGTGCCCAGGTTAACGCAGAATAAACTAGGCCACAGGGTAACCAACCCCACAAAGCGCCATAAAGCAAGGCTTTAGGGGTTGTATCGACCGGTAATAAAAAACGATTGAGTTTAGCTAAATGCTGCCATATTAGCGCCTTGCCTAGTTTTTCTAGCCACTGTAGGGTTGCCGCTAAGCGCATTATGTAAACCCCAACTAGTAGCATAAAAATACCACTCAAAAACGACAACGCTATCGATATAGAAGTATTTTGCGCTGCAAAGCGACTACTAATTCCTGCTACAAGAGCACCGGCAAGCATATAACTGAGTGCGCGGCCTAGGTTATAAGCAACCGAAAAGCTCACTGCACGGTTTTTGTTGGCAGCAAGTTGTAAACTACTGGCAATGCCGCCACACATAGCTAGGCAGTGACCACTGCCTAACAAGCCCATTATAAATGCACTAATAAACAGCGGATCAATCATTACTTTTGTTATGCTGCTCTTTATCGTCTTCGAACAGAATACTGTGACCCTGTTTATTTAAATCAGAAAACTGCTCGCTTTTTACAGCCCAAAAGAATACCCCAATTGCAATTAGCACAAATAAAATGGCAATTGGGATAAGCATATAGATGATACTCATAGTTTTAATAACCTTAATGAGTTGGTAATAACCAAAATGGAGCTTGCAGACATACCGATGACGGCCATCCAAGGAGCTACGAGCCCAAGGGCTGCCAATGGTAAAACCGAACCATTGTAAATAAGTGATAATGCCAAGTTTTGCTTAACAATACGGCGCGTCTTTTTCGAGACAGTAAGCAAATGTTCTATAGCCGTTAGATCACTATTGAGTAATACCACATCAGCACTATTTTTGGAAATATCAGCGCCGGTTTCCATTGCGATAGATAAATGGGCACTGGCAAATACCGGGCTGTCATTCACGCCATCACCAACCATAGCAACAATGGCACCTTTAGCTGCCAATGTTTCAACATGGGCTTGTTTATCGCGAGGGCTGCATGCTGCATGCACGGTATCTAAATTTAGCTGTTTTGCAATTCGCTCACTACTGTTAGAGGCATCGCCCGTTAACATATGGCATTTGAGCTGTTGTGAATGAAGTGTAGTAACCAGTTTTTCTGCGTTATCACGTAAGCTGTCTGCTAAGTAAAAGCGCGCAATGACTTGTTTATCGATATACAAGGTTGCTTGAGCATCAGCTTTTTCGGTATCAAACCAACCGCTTTTACCTATCGCAAGGTGTTGATCATTGAGTAAAGCGGTAATGCCTTTACCCGGTTCGATAGTCACATTCTCAATAGGGTTTATTGAGTCGTTGAAACCAGCAAATGCATTAGCTATAGGGTGCTCAGAGAAGCTTTCAAGTTGGGCAGATAAGCGTAATGCATCAGCTTCACTGTACTGGCTGTTTACTAGCTCAACGCGTTCAATGGTAAAGCGACCTTGCGTTAAGGTACCTGTTTTATCAAAGGCGATATCAGTTAATTGTGGTAGCGTTTCTAATACGTGGGCTTGCTTAATTAAAATCCCACGCTTTGTTAAGCTTGCAACTGCACAAGTTAGGGCAGTTGGAATCGCTAAACTAAGCGCACAAGGGCAGGTTGCCACAAGTACAGAAATAGTCACCCAAAAGGCATGTTCAGGATCTATTTGATACCAACCAATCGCTGTTATTGAGGCAAACACTAATAAGCAGGCAACAAACCACTGTGCTACTTTATCTGTGATCTCAACTAGGCGCGGGCGTTTGGTTAACGCGGTGTGTTGCAACTTAATAATTTGATTAAGCAGGGTATTTTGACCGATTTTGTTGATCTCAATACTGATCACGCCATCGTGATTAATAGTACCTGCGTAAACTTGATGACTGATAAACTTGTTAACTGGCTGGTGTTCACCCGTCATCATGGCTTCATCAACGGTTGTTTGACCTTTTGTAACAATACCATCAGCAGGAATAGTCTCGCCCGCTTTGATTAATACAACATCACCCAGTTTGAGCTTTTTAGCTGCAATAATCGATTCTTGATTATTATCATCAATAATACGAGCTGTGAGCGGCAGTAACTTTTGCAAGTTAGCGGTAAATTCGCTGGCCTTTAAACGGGCTCTAAATTCTAAATATTTACCTAATAATAATAAAAAGGTAAACATACAGATAGATTCGAAATAAACTTCGCCAACCGACATTAATGTGGCATAACAGCTTGCCCCATAAGCACCAAAAATCGCTAATGAGACAGGTAAATCCATATTCAGCTGTTTGGCTTTTAAACCATTAATAGCATTGGTTAAGAATGGCAGGGCACTGTAAAGAATTACAGGAGATGCAAGTACTAAGCTTATCCATCGAAAATACTGCTCGAAGTTCTCTTCCATGCCAGAGAACATGCCAAAATACATAGCGAAAGCAAACATCATTACTTGCATGGTCATCAGACCGGCAACACCTAAACGGCGGATATAAGCTTTTGCGGCTTGTTGTTTTTGGCTCGCTTCAAGGTCTGCCTGAAACGGGTAGGCTTTATAGCCGATTTCATGTAATGAGGTGATAATTTGGCTAAGCGGTGTAACCGATTTATCCCATTGGATCATGGCACGGTTGGTCGAAGTATTTACATCAACACGTTTGATTGCTTTTAAGTTAAGTAGTTGTTTTTCGATTAACCAAGCACAGGCAGCACAGGTGATGCCTTCAACCGTTAATAGTACTTCTGATAAATCATTAGTGGCAGAAATAAACTCGTCTTGAATATCTTCGTTATCGTAACTTTTAATCAACTCGAGTTGCTCTGGAACAAGCTGTTCAACTTTACCAGAGCGAACAGTTCTAAATTTATAATAATCGGTCATGCCTTGGGCGACGATATTCTCAGCAACCGTTTGGCAACCAATACAACACATAGGTTGTGCCTTACCGTCTATTTCGACAGTCGCATTAAAGCCTTTTGGCACACTTTCAAGACAATGAAAGCAATTATCGGACATTAGAGTTTACTACTTATATTCAGGGCTAATCGAAATCGTTTTATCAGTTGGTAAAATGACATCTTCTTTAAGTTTCCAACTGTTATCGATTGGTTCAATAAACACTGTGTATGCGCCGTCAACATGGGTGTCGAGTAGGGCAGTAAAATCGCCATGGGCGTTTTTCATTAAGCTTACATCAAAGTCATTGGCTTTAATGGTGCGATGATAAAAAGACATTTTTAAAGAGTGAACATTGCTTGCATCACCCTTGGTAAAAGTGAATGTTACTTTGTCGTCTGCAACATTTAAATCGCCATGTAAGTAAAGTGCTTTTGCTTTATTAAATTTGCTTAGTTCAAGGTTAATTGCCTTGCCTTTTTTATAATAATCGTCAACAACCATATCTGGGCCGTTGCCAATTGCCATATAAATAAGACCAGCACAGCCGATGATAGCTGCAAGAGGAAAAGAGATTAAAAACCATGGCCAAAAGTTTTTATACCAAGGAGTGGGTTTCATAGTACTTATACCTTTAAAAACGTTGTACGCATTTTATCGGATTTAAAAGCAAAAGACTAAAAAAAAGCCTCCAGATGGAGGCTTTTTTGATCTTAATTAATCTACTGAATTAAAAGATTAATTGTTTATACATTTTATTAACCGCGTGGTTATTTATCTTGCGATAAGCTGTAAACGTACGCTGTTAATAAGTGAACTTTATCTTCACCTAAAATGTCTTTCCATGCTGGCATTACACCGGCGCGGCCATTGATTAGTGTTTCTTCAACAGCACGTTTAGAACCACCGTATAACCAGATGTTATCTGTTAGGTTAGGTGCACCAAATGGTAAGTTGTGTGCAACTGAACCTTTACCGTCAGCACCGTGACACGCAGCACACATTGCAAACTTAGCAGCACCTGCAGCAGCGTCTTTTTGGTTAACAGTACGGCCAGAAAGGCTAAGTACGTGAGCAGTCATTTCTTTAATGCCTTGCTCGCCAAGCGCATCACCCCAAGGTGGCATCGCAGCAACACGACCGTAAAGAAGTGTTTCTTTGATCTTGTCTGGTGAACCGCCGTATAACCAATCGTTATCTGTTAGGTTAGGGAAGCCTTGACCACCACGTGCATCTGAACCATGACATTGTGCACAGTTTTGAGAGAATAAACGTTGACCAATCTCAAGCGCTTTTTCGTCTTTAACTAGTGTTTCAATATCTTGTTTTGCGAATGACTCAAAGATTGGGCCAAAACGCTCATCAGCAGCGATAAATTCTTGGTCTAATTGAACGTTCTCACCGTTAGCTAATGCTTGTTCAGTCGCTTCTTTAGACTCAGCTAAAGAGGTAATACCTTGGTTAGAACTTGTCCATTTACCTAAACCTTCCCAGTTACCTAAACCTGGGTAAGCAGCAAGGTAGTATACAGACCAAATAAATGTCGCGAAGAACATATAAGTCCACCATTTTGGTAGTGGGTTGTTAAGTTCTTCAATGCCGTCAAATTCGTGACCACAGCTTTCGCCTTCTTTCACACCTGCGTAGTTTTTTAAGTTCCACAGAAGTAGGCCGAAGATGATAGCAAGACACGCTAGGGTTAATACAATAACCCATATACTCCAAAAGCTAGTCATTTCTCAGACTCCTTTTCCTCATTAGAGATTGTGTTGTTGTGTTTTTTTTCATCTTCAAATATGGCATTAGCAGCATCGTCAAAACGGCGTTTGCTACGCTTGCTGTATGCCCATACAACAATCACAATAAACAGTACTAAAATTACCAGAGTCAAAATGCCTCTGTATGTTCCGTAATCCATAATAATTACTTCAAGTGTGTGCCAAGCTGTTGTAAGTAAGCGATTAGAGCTTGCATTTCAGTTGCACCTTGACCACCGTTCATGGCTTCGATTTTCGCAATGTTAGCTTGTAGCTCTTCGTCACTTCCGTAACCTTTACCGTCGTAACGGTCGCTCGCTTTATCAATTCCGAAGCTATCACGGAATATTTGAAGCTTTTTAAGTGTATGGGTCGTATCGACTCTGTTTTCGTCTAACCAAGGAAACGCTGGCATGTTTGACTCAGGAACCACTGCACGTGGATCCATTAAGTGAGCATGGTGCCAATCGTCTGAGTAACGCTCACCAACACGCGCTAAGTCAGGACCAGTACGCTTAGAACCCCATTGGAATGGGTGATCCCATACTGACTCACCAGCTACAGAGTAGTGACCGTAACGCTCAACCTCGTCACGGAAAGGACGAATCATTTGTGAGTGACAGTTGTAACAACCCTCACGCACGTAGATATCACGGCCTTCCATTTCTAACGCTGTAAGAGGGCGTAAGCCATCAACAGGTTTAGTCGTATCGTCTTGGAACATGAGTGGAGTAATCTCAACTAATGCACCAAAGCTGATTGCAAAGACAGTCAAGATAGCCATTAGGCCAACGTTCTTTTCGACTATTTCGTGTTTGTTTTGTGAATTATTATTGCTCATCGTGCTACTCCATTATGCCAATTGTGCGTCAGCGTCTAGTTGAAGCGAATCTTTCTTCGCTGCAATAGTACGATAAACGTTGTAAGCCATAATTAGCATACCTGTTACGATGAATACACCGCCTAGGAAACGCATGATATAGAACGGATACGAAGCTTCTAATGACTGTACAAAGCTGTACATTAACGTACCGTCTGAGTTTACTGCACGCCACATTAGACCTTGCATTACACCAGAGATCCACATTGCTACGATGTATAGAACAACACCCACAGTGTGTAACCAGAAGTGCGTGTTAACTAGTTTAACACTGTACATACGGCCTTGTGAGAATAGTGCAGGGATTAGGTGATAGATAGCACCGATAGAGATCATTGCTACCCAACCTAGTGCACCTGAGTGTACGTGACCTACAGTCCAGTCAGTGTAGTGAGAAAGCGCATTAACTGACTTAATAGCCATCATTGGGCCTTCGAACGTAGACATACCGTAGAAAGATAGAGAAACAACTAAGAAACGAAGTACTGGGTCAGTACGTAGTTTATGCCATGCACCTGATAACGTCATGATACCGTTGATCATACCACCCCAAGATGGAACGAATAGGATAACTGACATAACCATACCTAAGCTTTGCGTCCAGTCTGGAAGCGCAGTGTAATGTAGGTGGTGAGGACCTGCCCAGATGTATAAAGAAACAAGAGCCCAGAAGTGAACAACCGATAAACGGTAAGAATAAACAGGGCGGCCTGCTTGTTTTGGTACGAAATAGTACATCATACCTAAGAAACCAGCAGTTAATAAGAAACCAACAGCGTTGTGACCGTACCACCACTGAACCATTGCATCTACAGCACCTGCGTAGATAGAGTATGATTTAGTAAGTGAAACTGGAATTGCCATGCTGTTTACGATGTGTAAAACGGCAACAGTAATGATGAAACCAGCATAGAACCAGTTCGCAACATAGATGTGCGATACTTTACGCTTGATTAACGTACCAAAGAATACCACTGCGTAAGTTACCCAAACAACGGCGATAAGAATATCGATTGGCCATTCAAGTTCTGCGTATTCTTTTGAGCTTGTGATACCTAATGGTAAGGTAATCGCTGCTAGTACGATAACAAGTTGCCAACCCCAGAAGGTGAAGGCTGCTAATTTATCTGAGAAAAGGCGCGTTTGACATGTACGTTGTACGACGTAATAAGACGTCGCAAAAAGTGCACTTGTACCAAATGCGAAAATTACTGCGTTCGTGTGTAACGGACGTAGTCGAGAGTAAGTTAACCATGGTGTATCAAAGTTAAGTGCTGGCCAAGCTAATTGGGCAGCAATCAGAACCCCAACACTCATGCCAACGATGCCCCAAATCACTGTCATAATAGCGAATTGGCGTACAACTTTATAATTGTACTCAGTTTGTGATGCTACTGTTTGGCTCATTTTCTGGCTTCCGCTGCAATAAATGCGTTTTAGAAATGAATTACCCACTTTTATTCAAAGTGGGGCCTACTATTACTTCACAAGCGTGTTACCTAAAGCCAACTTAGCGGTGCTAGCTTCAGAAAACAAACTCGAGAAACCCTTATTTTTGCGATGGAAATGATAAAATTTTTGACCTTAAAAAGATAGGTCAATTGCATAAAATTATGACATCAATCAAATTTTAGCGCTTTGTTGGTTATTTTTTGTCAGAGATTGTATTTTTATTGACTTATTATTAGGTGCCTGTTGTCTTTTTTGGGCATTGTAATTAGTATCTGACTTTATTTTATACAGGCAAATAGAGTGCGAATAAGCTTATTTCCCGTGTTCCTTTTTAGTCTTTTTTTAGCTGCATGTGATAGCCAAAGTATAGATAAGGGCAGCACAAGTACAAGTTGTCAGAACAATAGTCATTGCAATTACCCTAATAATGTAGAAGTTTGGCTAAGTAACCCAGATATCAGTCCAGAAACACCGTTTACGATTAACCTAAAGTTACCAAAGGAGGCTAAAAACCTCTCAGCAAAACTTGAAGGTGTCACCATGTATATGGGTTTTATCCCACTGCAGTTTAAACAGACAGGACAAGTTTGGGTTGCTGATACTATGGTTGGCGCATGCTCTGAACCTGTTATGACTTGGAAAATGATGCTCACTTATACTTCTGGCGATAATCAACCTCAAACCTTGCTTTATTATTTCGATTCACTGCAAACTCGATAACATCTTCCTTCATTATTGTTGATCGCAGTTTTTAATTATCTAAAAGCTGTGATTAGCGCAATTTCTGCTTCACTTTTTTTACTTTGATGTTCTTTATTAGCCGTATTTTTATTCGGTATTACAAACTGACGGAACAAAAACAAAAAATCATCCTCTAATACACTGTTTAACAGACTAACTTTGTCTATTTAGTTAATTTAAGTAAATAACTATGGTTAGCAGTCTTACCAAGCTTTTACGGTTTTTATAACGTTGTGTGATCAACTTGTAAAAATTTCATTTGTAGCATTAATTGGGCTTTGATTACACTTGATTACAAAGTGCGTGCAATTGATTTCAATCGTGTTTTTTTTGCTACTTAATAATGTTATTTTCCTGATATGTAAGTGTTTTTTTCTATTAACATTGATACATCGTGAAACCTTATTACCTAAAGTTGGTACGTCATTTTTGGGTTGTTTTTTATTTGGTCTTTCATTCAGTTTTCGTTCAGTTAACTGCGCCTAAGTTGCCCTCCGCTGACTCGTGATTCTAATAATAACGAGCGCTACCTAACTAAAGGTAAATTTCCAACAAGTAGGGTTTTCACATGAAAAAATCAATTCTTGGTTTAGCTGTTGTTTCAGCAATCCCAATGTTCTCAAGCATGCAAGTTTTAGCTGCTGATGATGCAGCAGAGTCTATTGAAAAAATTCAAGTTACGGGTTCTCGCATTAAGCGTTCTGATATGGAAAACGCAAGCCCAGTAACATTAATTGGTGCAGATGACATCAAAGCAATGGGTGCAACAAGCATCGATAGCGTATTACAAAAAATGACCGCAACAGGCGGCGCGATGACTAACCCAGGCGTAAATAATGGTTCTGGTGGTAACGCACGTATTGATTTACGTGGTTTAGGTGCTAGCCGCACATTAGTTTTAGTAAATGGTCGTCGTATGATTGCATCTGGTACAGGTGCGGCATCTACTGTTGACTTAAATACAATTCCTGTTTCTATGATCAAATCTGTTGAGGTACTTAAAGACGGTGCTTCTGCTGTTTACGGTACTGATGCGGTAGCTGGTGTTGTTAACATCATCTTAAAAGACGATTTTGAAGGTCTTGACATGAATGTTAACTCTGCAATCACTGGTGAAGGTGATGCAACAGAGAATTCATTCGACTTCACAGTTGGTTCGTCTTTTGATAAAGGTAACATTGTTATCGGTATGCAATACACCGATCGTGGCAAAGCAAAACAATCTGACCGTGACTTTTCTGATTGCCCAATCTCTGAAGGCGCTAATGGTTTAAACTGTAACGGCGGTTCTGTTTATGCTGAAGGTGGTCACATTTGGCAAGACGGTACAATTGGTGATGTAAATAAAGCGGGTGAGTCTGTAGATGCAGATGGTAATCCAATTACTTCTGGCCTAGCCCACCAAGATAGTGGTTTGAGCGGTCTTGGTGGTTTACACCCATTTACTGATGCTGATCGTTACAACTTTGCACCTGATAGCTACCTTTACACGCCAATGGAGCGCTTAAACTTAACAGGTCTTGCTACTTATGAACTAAGCGACGAGACGCGTTTATTCACTGAGTTCACTTATACTAAGCGTTGGTCTGAGCAACAAATGGCTGCTCAACCAATTTGGTTTGGTTTTACTTATGATGAATCAATGGGTGACTCACTATTAGGTCAAACATATAACAGTAAAGTTGACCGTGATGGCGATGGTATTGCTGACCGTGATGCAGATGGTAACTACATCACTGAAACAGCTAATTACGCGTATGGCGATAAAATTTTCTACGGTCGTCGTATGTCAGACACTGGCGCACGTTATTTTGAGCAATCTGTAGATACTGTTCGTGCTGTAATTGGTGCTGATGGTTTCATCGGTGACTATTCATGGGATGTATCTGCTAACTTTGGTCGTAATGATTCAGTAGATAAATTGAGCAACCTTCACAATATTGGTTCATTAACTGATAGCATTATGTACACGAATGATGAAGGTCAAGTTGTGGGCACATTTAACCCACTAGATCAAAATGCTTGGACTTCTGAAGGTTTCCGTAGAAACGTTTACACTGAAGTAAATAATGGTGGTAGTCAACTATTTATCCTAGCGGCTTCTGTATCAGGTGAGTTATTTGAATTACCAGCAGGTTATGCAGCATTCGCAGCAGGTGTTGAGCGCCGTCAAGAAAAAGCTTGGTACACGCCTGATTCTTTAACTGCTCAAGGCCTAGCTAATGATCCGATGGTTGAGCCAACATCAGGTGGTTTTGATGTAAACGAAGCATATGTTGAATTTGCATTACCACTTCTTACAGATGCGCCACTTGCACAAAATGTAGAATTAAGCGCTGCTATCCGTGCATTTGATTACAGCACATTTGGTTCAGATGAGACTTGGAAACTTGGTTTAACTTGGAAAGTAAATGATGAGCTAATGCTACGTAGTGTTGTATCAACAGCATTCCGTGCACCAACTGTTTCAGAGCTTTATTCTGGTAACTCACCTTCATTCGAACAAGTTGAGTACCCTGGTGCGCAAGACCAAGCAGAAGTTACGGTAGGTGGTAACTCATCTTTAACACCTGAAGAAGCTGATACTTTAACTGCTGGTATCGTCTATGAGCCTGAGTGGTTTGAAGGCTTCAGCATGACGCTAGATTACTACGATATCGAAATTGAAAATGCGATTGCGACAGTAGATAACCAATACATTGTTGATCAGTGTTTGAAGACAGATGCAAATAATGGTTCTGCGTTATGTAACTCGGCAAATGTATCAATCGATTCAACGGGTCGTATCATTTTCAATAACCAGCTACAAAACATTGGTTCTGAAAAAACATCTGGTATCGATTTAAATCTTTCTTACTCATTTGAAGCTGCTGGCCTTAACTGGAAAGCGGGCTTAGATACAACTTACTTAGACGAGTATGTTGTTCAAGTTACTGGTGAACCTGTTGACTACGCAGGTGTTATTACGTCAGGCTCTGGTGGTTATGCAGATCTTAAATCAAACCTAACAATTAATGTTGCTGGTGATAACTGGGATGCTCAGTACCAAGCTCGTTATATTGCTGGTATGGATAGTTTTGCATGTATCGGTGATGAAGATTCATGTTATGCGCCTACAACACCAACGGTTATTTACCATGATATCAGTGGTTCATACCTTATCAATGACTCAATTACACTTTCTGCAGGTGTTAACAACTTATTTGATAAACAACCACCATATTACACTGGTAACAATGACTCAAACACTGACCCGTACACATATGATGTATTAGGTCGTCGTTTCCACGCTGGTATTAACGTTAAGTTCTAATCTAGTTTGAAATGATTACTAAGGCCCCGTTTTTACTGGGCCTTTTTTATTGTCTGAAAGCCTATCAACGCGTAAACTAAGGGAGCATTATTAAAAAACGAGGTGATATTGCTTAAACAAGACGAAAACTTATCCTTCATTATTGAGCCTGAGCTTAAACCACGCACAGAGCAACGACTCGACCTGTATTTCTCCATTCCGAATGAAATGAGTGTAAATCCACAAACACTGAGCGAAGAATCATTCTTTAACAACAATTTTAAATCGCACCTTGCATATAACGCTAACAACATTCACTTACCCTTAGTAAGAAGCCGCTTTGTTAGTAAAAACAAAGGTGAACAGCAAGATTATCGGCAAAACTTAAACTTATATTGTTATCAAGTTCGACTCGCGCTGAATGCAGATATCAAAGACACCCTAAAACACCAAGAAGCCGAAGAGTTTTACCCTGTTGCCATTGAGTTGTGCGAGCAAACCAAAGGCTTGTTGAAAAAGCTAAGACGCTATACCCCCGATGATGAAAAGCTCCTGCCATTTTATAAAAACGCCGATAACTACTTAAGCTGGCATGTAGAGCAGTCATTTCTGAAACTATTGGATGAAGGGCCGCGCAGTAGTGATTTTGCAAAAGAGCGCAGTGATTTATTAGAGTTCTGCAAAGCTGAAAACAGTTATCGTGATGAGCAAGAATATAATTCGCAATCAACACTCGAAGATGCCAACCGTATCACTAATAAAATGCGCCTGTTACAACGTTTAATTGAGCATGGGGTGGTACTTAATCGCACTACACGGCATTTAAACAGTTATTTAAAGCGCATGGTAAAGGGCACAGTGACCGCAGTGATCATGGCCTTTGTGATGTTGGTTGTGTTAAATGCTCGCTCAAACTTTACCGAAGTAACAGCAACCTTGATTTTGATCTTGGGTGTTATTTATGGTCTTCGTGAAATATTTAAAGAAGACATCACACGGGTGATCTGGCGAGCTATCGTAAGAGGGCGACCAAAATGGCGGTTTCAGTTTAAAAACAGCATAACCAAAGACAAAATTGCCAGCCAATACATTTGGCTTGAATACACCAGTTTTAAACGCCTGCCTAAAGCGGTAAGAAGAATTTTTTCAAAGCGCCGACATCAAAATAAACAGGCTGCTCAGTGGCTGCATTTTGCAAGCGAAACACAAGTTAACGCGAAAGAGTTTTTACCAGGCTACGATACCTTGCAACAAACCATGCAATTTAGCTTGGCACCGTTTGCTCGCTACTTAAAGCGGGGGGAAGGTAAGCTCTATCATCTTGATAGTAATAAAATCTCTAAGAAAGCCGTAGAGAGGCGTTATCAGTTAAATGTGGTACTAGTCTTTACACAAAGCGAAGGTGAAATTTTGTATCAGCGTTACAAGATTACGCTAAATCGCAGCAAAATTGTTAATATTGAGCGTATTTACTCACAAACTGACATTCTGAAAGATGAAAGATGAAAGGGTGGCCTTGGCCACCCAATTGGGTTTATTTAGCGTCTAAACCTGTTTTGCTGTAAAGCGACACTTTGTCTGATACTAGGGTAATTTCGATATTTTTATCTTTGTTACCCCAAATACAGTTAGTGTGTAATGTCTTTTCTTCACACTTATCCGCTGAACCTAAGATAGCTTCAACCTCAGTTTTATCCATGCCAATTTTAATTTTTTCGTAGTTCTCTAAATTTACTTTTGAGCAACCCGCTAAAGTAAGTGTTGCAGCCGCTGCTGCAATTGCCATATATTTTTTCATAATTGTATCCATTAATGGTTGTAGCGTCTTATTTGCACGATCATACCCATACGTGGGTGATCAAAATAATGTATCTCGTTACTTATCACACGTTTAAATTGTGAAAAACGTGCTTTTTCGTAATCACCGTTTTCTAGGCGCTGACTAATATCAAAATCTGCGTTTATAAATAGGTAGTGACGAACATAAATTTTCATTAAACCATCAAATTCCCACTTTGGCACATTTTGCAGCTGGTCGGGAATATAGCGCTCAGTAGGGCCCACTAGGCTTATAAAGTCGTTATTTTCATTCTCTACTGGGGTTGAGTGTTTTGCTAAGTGTTCACCGGAAAATAAACGGATACTGGGTGCGTTTCTTTCACTCATTTCAGGAAAACGCCAGCCAGTGTGCAAAATAGGGGTTAAGCCTTTTCTATCAAGCTGATTTTTTTGCTCAACAAATTGTAATTGTTCTGGCGCCATTAAGTAAATGTCGTCAGTGTCTTCACGGGGCTCAACAACGGGTGTAACAGGCAGTTGATTATAGCTTGCTAAAAAATCAACACTGTCGTCACATACATTAGAGTGAGGGTTGCTATTCACTAAAGAATCGGTAAACGAATTTGAGCGAAAGCGGCTATCACCCTCAATACATGCCTGTTTAGCTTGTGCAGAGTAAGCTGGAGATAATAAGTCTTTGCTTCGCTTAGCCTTGATTTCATCGTGTTTTAAACTGAAATCTTCCTGTAAATAAGGGGCTGGGCGCTGTTTATAAATAAGAACTTCTATTTCGAACCAACGTGCTGCAAATGACGAGCTTGTATAAAAGCAACAAAGCAGTAGTAAACTATTTCTAAACAACATTAATGGCTAACCTTTTTTTCGAAATCTGCAATCATTGCAGTGACCATTTTTAAGCGTTCGCGAGCGTTGGCTTCGCTAATTGCAAAGCGCAGTTTGTTTGCGCCATCCATTTTATACACCTGCGGTGCACTTTGTATCAAACCTATAATGAAGCTAGGGTTAACCTTTGTATGCTGGCTAAACTCAAAATAACCGCCTTTCGGGTTTGCTTCAATCTTCTTAATGCCAATATTACTTGCTTGCAGTTTTAATTGCTGCAAACTGAATAAGTTTTTAGTGGCGTCAGGTAGTAGACCAAAACGGTCAATCAGCTCTACCTGTAACTCGTCCATATCATTGAGATTAGCACAGCTTGCAATGCGTTTATAGATTCCTAAACGTACGTTTACATCATGAATATAATCATCAGGTAATAACGCTGGCAGCTTTAAGTCAACCTCAGTTTGTTGACCTAATAAGTTCTCAAGGGTTGGCTCTTTACCTTCTTTGAGGGAGTTAACCGCTTGCTCAAGCATTTCCATATACAAACTAAAGCCAATGGTTTGCATTTGACCTGATTGATCATCACCAAGCAGCTCACCGGCACCACGAATTTCTAAGTCATGGGTTGCGAGCGCAAAACCTGCCCCCAAGTCTTCCAGTGATTCAATCGCTTCAAGGCGTTTAACCGCATCTTTACTGAGTGATTTAGGGTTACCAGTCAGTAGGTAGGCATACGCTTGGTGATGGCTTCGGCCTACACGACCACGCAACTGATGCAGTTGTGCCAGACCGAGTTTATCTGCTCTATCCATAATAATGGTGTTGGCAGTGGGTACATCGATACCGGTTTCGATAATAGTTGTACACACAATCACGTTATATTTTTGGTGATAAAAATCACTCATAATTTGTTCAAGCTCGCGCTCTCGCATTTGACCATGTGCCGTTGTTACGCTGGCTTCAGGTACCCATTCACTAATTTCTTCAGCAACTCGGTCTATGGTTTCAACATTATTATGTAAGAAATACACCTGGCCACCGCGTTTAATCTCACGCAGAATTGCTTCACGAATAAGTTCAGCATCTCTTTGTCTAACAAAGGTTTTAACCGCTAAACGTTTCGCAGGCGGTGTGGCTATGATTGATAAGTCACGCATACCACTCATCGCCATGTTTAATGTACGTGGGATAGGGGTCGCTGTGAGCGTTAAAATATCGACATCGGCACGTAATGCTTTGATTTTTTCTTTTTGACGCACCCCAAAACGGTGCTCTTCGTCAACAATCAATAAGCCCAAATCTTTAAATTGAATATCTTGTTGAATAAGCTTGTGAGTACCAATCACGATATCTAATTTACCCTCAGCCATTTTATCTAGGGTGTCTTTTTGCTCTTTGGTTGAGTTAAAACGCGATAAAACGCCAACCTCAATTGGTAAATCGGCAAAGCGGTCTTTAAAGTTTTCATAATGCTGCTGTGCAAGCAGTGTGGTTGGTACAAGTACCGCAACTTGCTTGTTATCATTCACTGCCACAAAGGCTGCGCGCATTGCCACTTCGGTTTTACCAAAGCCAACGTCACCACATACTAAACGGTCCATCGCTTGCTTACTTTGCATATCACCGAGCACAGACTCAATGGCGTTGCGTTGATCGTCAGTTTCTTCAAATGGGAAGCTGTCGCTAAACTGACGATAAGCACTGCCATCAAGCTTAAATTTATTGCCAGGCTTTGCTTGGCGTTTAGCGTAAATATCTAAGAGTTCAGCAGCCACATCACGAACTTTTTCGGCGGCACGTTTTTTTGCTTTTTCCCACGCATCAGAGCCTAACTTATGAAGCGGGGCAGAGGCTTCTTCACCACCTGAGTAGCGGCTCAGCATATGCAACGCAGAAACGGGCACGTATAGTTTTGCCTCATTAGCGTAAATAATCGTAACAAATTCAGTGATCACACCGGCTGCATCAATGGTTTCAAGGCCTTGGTAGCGGCCTACACCGTGATCAAGGTGCACAATTGGTTGGCCTTCGCGTAGCTCAGCAAGGTTACGAATAAGCGCATCTTGGCTGGCTTCGTATTTATGTTTACGGCGTCGACGCTGCGAAACCTTAATGCCTAGTAATTCTTGCTCTGTGATAATGGTTAAACGCGGTTTACCGTCTAGCACCACACTTTGCTCAAGTGGCGAAACAATTAGGCCAACATCACTCGAACTATTGGTAAAATCGCTAAACGATTCAAATTCTTTAAGCTTTAAACCACTTGGCTTTAATAAAGTGAGTAATGATTCGCGGCGGCCATCTGATTCAACCGAGAGCAGCACGCGGCCTTTTTGTTTTTTCTCACTGGCAACATAGTCAATTAAACCTTGGTACGGTTCATGTAACTTATGATCAATACGAACATTTGGCAGCTCTTTACTAGCAAGGTTTGTATGACCCGCTTTGGTACCTAGCTTGGCTTGTGATAAGCGAATACGCGCGTATTTACCAAACTCACCAAATAGTTCATTAACGTTTTGATACAGTTTTACAGGTTCAAGTAAAGGTCTGAGCGGATCAACACGGCGGTTTTCATAGCGTACATTCACATCATGCCAAAACTGATCAGCAGCATGCTCAATATCGCCAAAATGCATAAAGGTTGTATTACTTGGTAGGTAATCGAAGATAGTTGCCAATTCATCAAAAAACAGTGGCATGTAATATTCGATACCCGCAGGCCAGGTTCCTTTAGTCACCTGCATATAAATTGAGTCTTGCTCAGAGCTTGCGCCAAATTGTTCACGATAGTTGATACGAAAACGCTCAATGTCAGCGTCGTTAGTTGGAAACTCGTGAGCAGGCAGTAACTCAATTTTGTCGACCTTTTCATCTGAGCGCTGGCTTTCAACATCAAATAAGCGAATGCTGTCGAGCTCATCATCAAAAAAGTCTAAACGAAATGGGTGCGGGCTACCCATAGGGTATAAGTCAACGATAGAGCCGCGAATCGCGTATTCACCATGCTCCATCACTTGTTGTACGTGTAAATAGCCCGCTTGTTCTAAGTTTTCACGCAGTGTGTGGGTATCTAAGGTATCGCCCACTTTAAAGTTAAGGGT
Source organism: Pseudoalteromonas sp. S1650 (assembly GCF_005887195.1). NCBI lineage: Bacteria > Pseudomonadati > Pseudomonadota > Gammaproteobacteria > Alteromonadales > Pseudoalteromonadaceae > Pseudoalteromonas > Pseudoalteromonas sp. S1650. Next base: position 22,796 of record NZ_PNDF01000038.1, read on the forward strand.
TGAACCATAAATAAACGAAGCAGGGGCAGTACGCAGCATCAAGGTCGACACTGGCACGATTAATACGCTTTGTTGTTCTTTTTTTAAGGTATTTAACGTGGCTAAGCGCGCAGAAATGATATCTTGATGCGGCGAAAAATGATCGTATGGGAGTGTTTCCCAGTCAGGAAAGACCATGACTGGGTTTTCAGGCAACAGAAATTCGAGTTCAGTTTCAAGGCGTAGGGCGCTTGGCGTATCTGGGGTGACAATCACAACCAGCTCGTTGTGTTGTTTTACACCTTCTGCGATAGCGATGCTAAGCCCGCTACCGGTAAGTTGTCCCCATTGAATTTTATCTTTTTCAGATTTTACCCAAGGCAATGCTGCCCATTGCGCAAACGCCATTTACTACTCCTTTAAACTGTTTTTACTGCTTAGTCTCGATAAATCTTGGTTAAGTCCTGATAGTGATCGATACGACGATCACGAAGGTAAGGCCAAATTCGACGTATGTTTTCACTACGTGCTTGGTCTAATTCAACAACTAATAATTGCTCATCGCTGTTGTTCGCTTCGGCTAAGATTTCACCTTGAGGGCCCGCGATAAACGAGTTACCCCAGAACTGAATACCTTCACTTTGACCGCTTGGATCACTTTCGTGGCCAACACGGTTACAGCTGATCACCGGCACGCCATTGGCAACTGCATGAGCACGTTGGGAAATAACCCAAGCGTCTTTTTGACGTGTTTGCTCGTCTTTTTCATCACGCGGGTCCCAACCAATGGCTGTTGGGTAAATTAAAATTTCAGCACCGGCCATTGCCATTAAGCGTGCAGCTTCTGGGAACCATTGATCCCAACACACTAGTACACCAAGTTTACCGACAGAGGTTTGAATAGGCTCAAAACCTAAATCACCCGGTGTAAAATAAAACTTCTCGTAAAAGCCTGGGTCATCAGGAATATGCATTTTACGGTATTTACCGGCAATGCTGCCGTCAGTTTCAAGTACCACAGCAGTATTGTGATAAAGACCCGTAGCGCGCTTTTCGAATAATGATGACACGATCACCACATTGAGTTCTTTGGCTAGTGCACCTAAGGTGTCTGTGCTTGGGCCCGGGATTGTTTCTGCTAAATCAAAAACGTCTACATCTTCGGTTTGGCAAAAATACAAGCTACGGTGTAGCTCTTGAAGAACAATAAGCTTAGCGCCTTGGCTTGCTGCATCACGAATACCAGCAATTGATTTTGCCATATTGTCTTGAGCATTATCGGTGTTTGATTGCTGAACAAGAGCAACCTTTAAATGCGTTGGTTTAGTCATTGTTTGTTCCTGCTAAAAAGCCGCGCGGTAATTGCATTGTAATACAGTGTAAGCTGCCAAATTGGTGAATAATTGGCACACAATTAATACCCACTACAGTGTGATCTGGGTATGCTTTGGCAACCTGACCAAGCGCCAGTTGATCGTTTTCATCACCATAAATTGGTACTAAAACGGTTTTATTGATAATTAAATAATTAGCGTATGTGGCAGGTAATCTGTCACCATCTTCATCGAACACTGCTTTTGGCCAAGGTAAGGCAATCAGCGTGTAGTTTTCACCCTCTGCTGTTTTAAATGATTGCAGTTGCTTTTCCATTGCATCAAGGGCTGTAAAGTGCTCATCATTTTTATCATCACACTGTACATAAACAAGCGTGTTGTTTGGGGCAAAACGTACCAGCGTATCAATATGGCTGTCGGTATCATCACCTGCAAGGTAACCATGATCAACCCAAAGAAACGACGTAGCACCTAGCTGCTCAACCAGCGTCTGTTCTATATCTGCTTTTGTGAGTTCTGGGTTACGATTTGGGTTTAATAAGCACTCGCTGGTTGTGAGTAACACGCCGTGTTCATTGATCTCGACGCCACCGCCTTCAAGAACCAGCTCACTTTGCTGATAGCCATTTTTAGAATTAGCGACTTGCTTTACAAGTACTTGATTAATTTGATTATCAAGATCACTTGCAAACTTATTGCCCCACCCATTAAAAATAAAATCCATTACTTTCAATTCTGTTGCGTCATCAATATTCGCACAGGTCAATGGGCCATGGTCACGTGCCCAAGTATCGTTACACGGTGTCACCACAAAGTGAATGCGTTTAGCATCGACATCTGCATTTGAAAGTAAAGCTGCAATATGTGCTTTTAGGGCATTATCATGAGCTACAATCACAACATCTTGCTGTTGGCTTATTGCTTGGCAAAGTGCTACATACACAGGCTCAACAGCGGTTAAATTTGCTGCCCAATCTGTGTCTTGATGAGGCCAAGTAAGCATAACTGCATCTTGCTCAGCCCATTCAGGTAAAAGTCTAAATTTCATGAAGGTATTAAACAAACTAAGGTGGGGCTAGTTTAGCATTTTAGCCATAGATGTCAGCTTTTTGTGCGCGATCCAGCGTGATTTTTATTTGTCTTGCTGATTGTTTTCTTGCTGACGTTTTTTAAGTTGGCGTGTTTGTGCGTGCAGGGCTGCTCTTACGACTAAATCTTGGTCAGCATCGCGAATGGCAGTAAACAATAATGTGTATTGGTATTTATCATCATCGCATTTTTCAATGGCCACTAATTCGGTATAGCAATAAATAGCTGATGCTTCGTGTTGTAAGAATAACTTAGTGCGAAATGTTTGCCCTAATTCATACACGTCAGCGGAGGTAAGTTTTACACCGCCACCGCCATAACTATCGCAATAGTTTGCGTTATCGTCAGGTTGCTCTGAGGCTAAGATGTGACTCATGATTAAATCAATTTTACGAGATTGCGCCTGTAAAAAGGCCGCCAGTTCTTGTGCAACATCACCTAGATTACGAAGTGGTCGTAAGCTTGTTTGCTCAAGTTCGTTTACTTCGTTGGCAAGTTTAAATAGGGCAGGGATATCCGCTTCAAGTTCAGCATTGGTTTTTGGCACAGCACTTGGTTCAACCGCATATAAATTGACACGGTTGCTCTCGTTGATTTGAAAATACTGTTCAAATTCGGCTAATTTTTGATTATTCATGCTGTACTCCACACATCTTTCCTTAATACTAGCGTTCGAAGCAGTAAATTGCTAGTAATCAAATAATCAAAAAAAAGGGCAAACTCATTGTTTGCCCTTCATTTTTTACAGGTTACCCTCTTGGGTTTTAACATGTTCTTGTTGATGATGTGCTGCTATCTCATCAGCAAGCTCTTGTCTTGAACGTTTTTCAGTTAACTTACGTGCCGTTAACCAATAAAAGAACAGCGGCACAAAGAATACTGCAAGGAATGTCGCTGCCATCATACCGCCCATTACACCGGTACCAACACTGTGACGGGCACCTGCACCTGCGCCAGAGCTTAGTACTAAAGGCACAACGCCCAAAATGAAAGCAAGCGAAGTCATAATGATTGGTCTAAAACGTAAACGCGCAGCCTCAAGCGCAGCCGTACTTGCGCTCCAGCCTTGTTGATGTTTCATCAAGGCGTATTCAACAATAAGAATCGCGTTTTTACTAGCAAGACCAAGAAGTGTTACCAGACCAATTTGGAAGTATACATCGTTTGTCATGCCCACAACCCAAACCGCTATAAGCGCACCAAAGGTACCAAATGGCAAAGCAAGCATCACAGACAGCGGTAGTGACCAACGCTCATATAGCGCTGCTAGAATCAAAAATACCATGATCACAGCAAGGCCTAAGGCAATTCCTGTGGTGCCTGAACTGCGTTTCTCTTGGAATGCAGAGCCTGTCCACTCGTAGGTCATATTAGGTGGTAAAACGGCTTGTGCAATACGCTCAACTTCAGCAATAGCTTGACCCGAACTGTAACCCGGCGCTGCATTACCCATCAGTTTAACAGCTGGTAAGTTGTTATAACGATTTAGGTTTTCAGGGCCACGGCTATACTCGATAGTGGTAAAGGCTGAAAGCGGCACCATAGTACCTTGGTTGTTTTTAACATAGATACGGCCAATGTCATCAGGCTTCATTCTAAATTCAGCGTCTGCAGACATTAGTACTTGCCATGCGCGACCAAATTTATTGAAGTCGTTAACATAATAAGTCCCCAAGTTACCGGCAAGGGCAGTGAACGCATCATCAATTTCTACACCCATGGCACGGGCTTGTTCACGGTCAACATCAACACGTAGCTGTGGTGCGTCAGGGCGCCAAAGTGTTTGCAGGCCACTGATAATAGGGCTCTTTTGTGCTTCAGCTGTCATCAACTGCATTGCATGTTGAAGTTTGTCTGGGTCGCTATCACCTTTGTTTTGAATGTAAAACTCAAAACCACCTGTGTTACCTAAACCAAAAATAGCCGGAGGATTAAAGGCAAGAACGAGCGCCTCTTTAATACCTGCTGTTTTCATAAAGAGCTCTTGCACCAGCGCCTTGGTATCAACTTCGCGCTCATCCCAATGTTTTTGTGTCACGAATAAGGTTGCAGCGCTGTTTTTGTAACCACCGCCAATAAAGTCAAAACCGGTAAACGCTACCACGTTTTCGTTCGCTGGGTTTGATTGCACGGCCTCAACAACTTGCTGCGTGACTTGCTCTGTGCGTTCAAGTGATGAACCGTCAGGTAAGAAGATTGCAGAGATGTAATAACCTTGGTCTTCATCTGGCACAAGCGAACCTGGGGTGTTTTGCCAAAGGCCAATCGTTGCGGCAATCATACCTGTCATTAAGATCAGACCTAACAGACCACGGCGCACCATAAATCCAACAGCACCAACGTAACGGCCGGTGATCTTGGTAAACATGTCGTTAAACCATAAGAAGAAGCGGGCAGTTTGCTTGTGTTCTTGTTTTAAAATAAGTACACAAAGCGCTGGCGTCATCGTTAAAGCAACGACACCCGATAAACTTACAGCAATCGAAATAGTAATAGCGAACTGGCGGAATAACTCACCGGTTAAGCCACCTAAAAACGCAATTGGCACAAACACTGAGCAAAGTACTAAAACAATTGCCACCACCGGGCCGCTTACTTCGCCCATCGCTTTAACAGCGGCTTCTCTAGCACCGAGCCCTTCTTCGTGCATGATACGCTCAACGTTTTCAAGCACCACGATGGCATCATCAACAACAATACCAATCGACAGCACCATACCGAATAAGGTGAGTGAGTTAATTGAGTAACCCAGCATATACATGCCGGCAAATGTGCCCAGTAGTGATACTGGCACTGCTAGGGTAGGAATAAGCGTGGCGCGCCAATTTTGTAAGAATAAGTACACCACTAAGAATACCAATACCATGGCTTCAAGTAGTGTTTTTACAACTTCACGGATTGATACTTCAACAAAGCGGGTTGTGTCGTATGAGGTTAAATGAGCAAGGCCGGTCGGGAACTGGCTTTTCATTTCTTCAATAACACCGTTTACTTCTTCAGCTACATCAAGAGCGTTAGCACCCGGTTGCAAGAAGATACCTAACAGTACCGCTTCTTTACCGTTAATTGTCCCTTTGAAGTTATAATCTTTTGAGCCAAGTTCAACGCGGGCAACGTCTTTTAAGCGTAAGCTACTGCCGTCAGTGTTTGAACGAATAATGATATTTTCAAACTGCTCAGGCTCAGACAAACGCCCTTGTGCAGTTACACTGTAAACCAGCTCTTGTGGAGATTGTGTAGTTGGTGTTGCACCAATTTTACCTGCCGCATATTGTGAATTTTGTACGCGAATTGCCCCTGCAATTTCTTCAACAGTAACACCTAACTGGCTCATTACATCAGGGCGCAGCCAAATACGCATTGCGTAATCTTTGGCACCAAAAATTTGTACACTGGTAGTGCCTGGAATACGTTTAACACGGTCAAGTACGTTCATAGTGACATAGTTTGATGTCCATAAACTTGAACGTGTTCCATCTGGTGAGTAGAAGGCATGAACTTGTAAAAAGCTAGAAGAACCTTTTTGAACCACCACACCTTGGCGGCGTGTTTCTTCAGGTAAACGCGCTTCAACCTGCTTAACACGGTTGTTTACGTTAACGGCTGCTTGGTCAACATCAGTACCAATTTCAAAAGTAACTTCGATGGTGGTTGAACCTGCACTGGTTGACGTTGATGACATATACATCATGCCTTCAACACCGGTAATGGCATTTTCAATCGGTGTCGCTACCGTTTGCTCAAGCACATCGGCAGATGCACCCGGGTAGGCTGCGGTTACTTGTACAACCGGTGGTGCTATTTCAGGATATTGCGCCACAGGTAAGCTGCGCATCGCAGCAAGGCCCGCAAGCACAATAACAATAGAGATAACAAACGCAAAAATGGGTCTGTCTATAAAGTAACGAGAAAACATAAGACTCCCTGTGCTTATTCTGCGTGGCTTGGGTTAGCGGCTGGTTTGCCAACATTGACTGGCATACCCGGGAAGAAAATACGTGCCATGCCATCAACAATAACTTGGTCGCCTTCTTTTAACCCACTGCGAATTAACCAAAAATTTTGGTATTGCTCGTTTTCTGGTTTTTTGATCCATTCACCTACAGTAACAGGGGCAGGTAAAGCGACATCCATACCTTGCTCGTTTTTACTTACTACATAAACAAACTTACCGGTGCCGTTATCAAGCACTGCACGTTGCGGTACGATGAAAGCGTTTTTGCGTACTGCACCACTTAACTCAACGCGCACGAATTGGCCCGGGCGAAGTTGAAAATCAGGGTTAGGAATAATTGCCTGAAACTCACTGGTACCTGTGTTTGGATTAATACGCACATCTGAGAAGTTAACTTCACCGGTTTGTCCGTATAACGAGCCATCTTGCAGTTTAATTTGTGTTTTCCAATGGCCTTGCTCAGGTAACGTCAGTGAGCCATTTTTAACATCTTGACGCATTTGCAGTTGTTCACGCTCAGATAAGCCAAAACGAATACGAATAGGGTCAAACTGAGTCATTTGAGTCAGTAATAAATCTGGACCAGAAACATAGGTTCCTTCAGAAACAAACTCACGTCCCATTACACCTGCAACAGGGGCTTTCACTTGCGCATATTCAAGGTTTAGTCGCGCTTCTTTTAAGGCAACTTTTGCAGCTGCTAAATCAGTTTTAGCAATATCATTGGTTGAACTAGCGTTATCGTAGTCACGTTGTGAAACGGACTTTTCGGCACGTAGTTTAGCTAATCGTTTAACATCACGATCAGCTTGAACAAGCGCTGCTTTTGCACCATCAAGTGCTGCTTGCGCACGATCAACCGCAAGTTGATAAGGTTCAAGGTCAATTGTAAACAGTGATTGGCCTTGCTCTACACGCTGACCTTCTTCAAAGTTGCGTGATTCAAGAATACCGGTGACACGGGCACGAACTTCAACTTCTTTTGAACCAGACAGCGTAGCTGGCAGCTCAATAGTAAAAGGTGCATCGTGAGTTTCCATTGTCATAGTCGCGACAGCGGCGGGGTGCATTTGACCCTGTTGTTGCTGTGGCGCTTCTGAACAACCTTGCAGTAGCAAAGGAGCAGAAACTAATAACAACGCAGATAATGATAATTTGGCAGGTGCGAAAGGCAGACGCATGTTTACTCCACAGTCCAATTGTTAAGTAGGTATACATAAAAAATAGTCTATCAGGATGAAAGACGTCACTATGCATATTCATTTAGCGTTTAGTTTATACCCAAAAAAGAGAAAGGTACACCCTGTAGTTTACTTTTTTGTTAGGCGCAAAAAAACGCAAAGCATTTTCGCTTTGCGTTGATATAACGGTTTAAATCGTTTTTTACTTTTTCGTTAGTAAAGAGGCTAACTCTTCTAGGTTTTTAACAATGTAGTCTGGTTGCTTTGCCAATGGGTAAAGCGCTTTACCGGGCCTTGCGATAAACGCTGTTTGCATACCCGCTTCTTTAGCGCCTGCTACATCCCAGCCGTGAGCCGCAACCATTAAAGCTTCGTGAGGCGCTACATTTAATTGTTCAAGCAACCACTTGTAAGCGCGCAGATCGGGTTTATACACTTTAATATCTTCAACACTGTAACGGTGAGTAAAGTAATCTGTTAAACCAGCATGTTGGAACTGTGCTTTTACACCGTTATTTGACGAATTTGTAAAGCTGACTAGTTTGTAGTTTTGCTTTAATTTCGCTAAAGCTGGTTTAACATCGCTATGGGCAGGTAAAGATAAAAGCGGTGGCACAATCGCTTGCTTTGCTTGCTCGTAGGTTAACGAAATTTGATTATTACTTGCCACCATCATCAGTGCTGCAACGCCAATTTCACCAAAGTCATGATAATCATTCGATACCGTACTTACTAAGGAGTGGTGAAGCATTGTCGAAAACCAAAGCGGTAATAGCTGGGTATTACCATCAAGCGCTTCAGCGACTGAGGTTTGCATTTGTTCAAGATCAAGCAAGGTTTCGTTGACATCAAACACAATTACTTTTGGTTTTGCTTGGTGTTGAGACTCTGCCATTGTGCCTCCCGAATAGGTTGTGGTTACCAATAAAACTAGACTAAAAAATACTTTTTTAAACATGATTTAGTGCCTTAACTGCGTTAAGAACATCTAAAGGCTCTGCTCTTAAAGTGTAATCTTCATGGGCAAACGCAAATTGAATTACCCCTTGGCTATCAATAACGTAGGTTGCTGGTAGTGGTAATTCGTAGCTTTCGTCACCATTGACTTTTGGAATATCTAAACCAAGTTGATCGTAAACAGGGATTAAGCGTTCATCTAAGGTGAATACCAAGCCACACTTTTTAGCCAATGAGTTAGACACATCAGAAAGCACCGTATAAGCTAGCTCGTTTTGCTGTTGAGTAGACAGTGATTCATCAGGTAACTGCGGCGAAACAGCAACTAACTGTGCATTTTGATCAGCAAATGCTTGTTGCATATTGTTAAGTGCACGTAGCTCTAAATTACAATACGGGCACCAGCCACCACGGTAAAAACTCAGCACAAGCGGGCCTTTAGTTAGCAATTCAGTCGAGCTGATTTGTTTGCCCTTGCTGTCGGGTAATTCAAAAGCCGGAAATTTATCACCGACTTTTAAAGCATGCTTGCTTAATTGTTCTGCAATTAGTTTTTCAGTCGTTACATCCATCAAATTTAAGATATCAGCAGGGACATTGGCTTTCTTTTGCACTTCAAAGGCGTCGATTTGGGTTTTTAAAGACATACATGCTCCAATTATTTTTTACAATTAGTAGCAAGTATAGAGTTTTAAATTTTTATATATACAATACAAAACTGAAACCTAAATTCGAAAATGTTGAATCAAAGCCATGTACAGTTTATGTGATTTAGAAACCTTTATTGCCATAGTTGAAAACCAAGGTGTAGTTGCCGCCGCTAAAGCTCAGGGCCTCTCACCAGCTACGGTAAGTCATCGCTTAAGTAAGTTAGAAAAAGCCTTAAGTACTGTATTGTTGTTTCGTGATAGTCGGCGAATACGCTTATCGCCTGCAGGGGAGTTGTTTTATCAACGAGCTGGTGCCATTTTAGAAGCTTTATATGATGCTGAGCATCAAATTGGCGCTCGGGGCTCAGCAGTGACAGGGCTTTTAAGAGTTACTATGCCGCCTTGGGTATTTTCAAAATTTGTGATGCCTGAGCTTGGCCACTTTGAACAGCAATTTCCCGACTTAAAGCTCGATTTTATGATCACAGATCAATTTGTGAATATTGTGGATGATGCCCAAGATGTGGCTATTCGAGTTGGTCAGTTAGCAGATTCAAACCTGCTTTCTCGCAAGCTGGTTAGTAACTCTCGTATTTTGTGCGCAGCACCGAGCTATATTGAAAAATATGGGCAACCAAAATCGGTTTCGGATCTTAAAGACCATTACTGGGTGTGTTTGCCATGGCAGCGACAGCTTAAATTTAGCGAAGGCGAGCAAGTCATTAATTATAATGTGAGAACGCGTTTTACTGTATCTAATTCAGATAACATGACACAGGCTGCGATTGCAGGCCATGGCATAGCGATTAAATCTTATATTGCAATTAAAGAAGATTTAGCCGAAGGGCGGTTAATTGAAGTACTCCCTAATAGCCTTGTTGATGCTGACGCACCAGTGTGGTTTTTAAAACCACAAAACAGCCTAGTGACGCGCAAAACAGAGGTTTTTTATGAGTTTATGAAATCTTTGTTTACTTAAGGTACAAAAACTTAACAAATGGCTTGTAATTAAACTGAAATCTCGTACCCTAAAGCAATAAAAATATAATAAAGGTGAGTTAAGGATGACAGAACAGACTGGGGTTATCACCGCTTTTACCGAGATATCGAGCAAGCTTAGGCGCTTTGTATCGCGAATTGTCAGCCCTGATGATGTAGAAGATATTGTACAAGAAACGTTTATAAAAAGTTATGAAGCTGATCTTAAGCAAAATATCGAATATACTCACAGTTACATGCTGAAAACAGCTAAACATTTAGCGCTGAATCACATCGCTAAATGGGACAATAAATACAAAGAATCGTTAGATGAACAACAACAGGTTGAGCATCATATGCGTTCAATGGCACTTGAAGATGAAGTGACTTCTAAAGAACGTTTTTTGTTTTTTTGCCGAGTAACTAACGAATTAAGCCCTCAGGTTAAAAAATGTTTTATCTTAAAAAAAGTCTATGGCTTAAGCCAAAAGGAAATTGCAGCTAAAATGGATCTCAGCGAGAGTACTGTTGAAAAACATATAGCCAAAGGCTTATTACATGTTCACCGAGCAATGAAATCACATGATGTACAACCTCAGGCATTTACCCCTACCACAGAGTTCACTGCAAAAGAGGTGAACAAATGAGTAATGTTCATCCATTTTCATCAAAAGACATGATTCAAGAGCAGGCGAGTCATTGGATCAGTGCAATTGATCGTGGCTTATCTAAAGATGAAGTAAGTCAATTACATATCTGGGCTCATCAAAGTACAGCTCATCAAGAGGCACTGTTTGAACTTGCGACCTTGTGGGATGAAATGAGTGTGCTTAATGAGTTAAGTAGTTTGTTTCCTTATAAAGCACCGCAAAAACAACCTGCTGTATTTGGTATGGCAACCGCTGCCAGCTTTTTAGTGGTGATGTTGCTTGGTTGTATCATGCTTATCTATTCAAGCTATTGGCAAAGTGAAGAAAATGACTACGCCAAATTTACCAAAATTTACCGCACTAAAGTGGGTGAGCAAGCTGAATTTGTGTTACCAGACAGCACTATTGTGCAGCTCAATACCAATACTAAACTTGAAGTTGCCTACTCAGGCGATCGTCGTCAATTAATTTTGAGCCGCGGTGAAGGGCGCTTTAATGTTGCCAAAGATCCGAGCCGTCCGTTTACGGTTATTGCTGGTGATAAATCATTTACTGCACTTGGTACGGTGTTCAATGTTCAGCGAAATACCGCTTCAGACCTAGAGCTAGTGGTGACTGAGGGCAAGGTGATGATTGCTGATCCTGGTACGCAGGTTGATGCTAGTGACTTTAATCGTTTAAAAGACGCCTCAGATAACAGTGAAGATATAAAAGCGCTTCGCGCTAATGTTGTTGTATCTGGTGAGAAAGCACTGATAAAACATAGTAAAACAGAGCCAATTAAACAGTTATCTGTTGATGACGTACAACGTGATTTGGCATGGCAACAAGAAATGCTGATTTTTAATGGCGAGTCTTTAGACGAAGCTCTGCAAGAGGTGAGTCGTTATACCGCCACACGTTTTGAATTAAATGATCCAGAACTTGCCTCTTTAAAAGTGGCTGGCGTGTTTAAAACTGGTGACATTAAAGGTTTGCTTGATTCTTTACAGGTCAACTTAGGTGTAGAACATCAACGTTTAGGTGAACATCGTGTTAGCTTAACTATCGCTGCAAAAGGTTAGTTCTGTCTATGAGAATACGCCAATCTAATGATGTTAATTGTGCGCCACTTTCTCGTCACAAAAAATTAATTAAAAAAAAGTTAAATTTACATAGCGGATTTTTCTTCCTCACTTGTTTGTTTAAATTGCGCAGTAAGCAATTGCCGTTGTTACCTGCCTCTTTTGTTATTTATGGCCTTACAGCAGGCCAAGTAGCAATAGCGGCTGAAAAACAAATGCTGCAATTTGACATCAAAGCGCAACGAGCTGATTTGGCGTTAATCGAATTTGCAAAGCAAACCGAACAAACAGTCATTTTTTCTTTCGAATTAGCAAAGCAATATCAAGCGCAATCAGTGTTTGGTTTTTACACCAAACTTGATGCACTTAATGCGATGCTAGAAGGCACTGAGCTCGATGCGGTTGTTGATCAACAAGGCTTGCTGAGTATAAAACTCAAACAAGTAGATAGGATAGATAATAACATGATCAAAGTATCAGGGGTCAGCGCTGCAGTCGTGCCATTACTGCTTGCCGCCAATACGCAAGCGTTAGCAGAAGATCAATCAGCAGAACAAAACATCGAAAAAATTGCCGTTGTCGGTAGCCGTGTAGCAGGACGCTCGGTTGAAGATTTACCGGTTCCGGTTGATATTTTAAGTGCCGAAGCACTCGAGAATACAGGTCAAACAGAAGTTGGCCGTATGCTTCAGGCTATTGCACCGTCTTTTAACTTTTCAAGCTCGTCTATCAGTGATGGTACTGATGCACTTCGCCCTGCAACATTACGTGGCTTAGGGCCAGATCAAACCTTAGTTCTTATCAATGGTAAACGCCGCCACCAAGCGAGCCTTATTCACATTAATACGTCAGTAGGTCGTGGTACGGCGGGTACCGACATGAATGCTATTCCTGCTGCTGCAATCAAACGTATTGAAGTATTACGTGATGGTGCTGCTGCGCAATATGGTTCAGATGCCATCGCAGGTGTTATTAATATCGTATTAAAAGACGCTGAAGAGGGCGGTAAAGCGGCGATTAATTACGGTGAGTACTCAGAGGGCGATGGCGAAACTGTAACTGTTGATTTCAACAAAGGTTTTGCTTTAGGTGATGAAGGTTATTTAAATACCACAATCAACTACCGTGACCGTGCGCCGACAAACCGTGCAGGTCTTCATGGCTCATGTCAATTTTACGGCTGTACTGAACTTGATGACGGTACGCTATTAGCAGGCGACCCTCGTGAGTTAACAGCACCTCGTGATACGTTTAGAATTGGTGATGCAGATTCACAGCAATTTGCTCTAACCGTTAATACAGGCTATGAGCTTGCTGGTGGTGAGCTATATGGCTTTATCACTTATTCAAATCGTGAAAACGAATCAGCTGCGTTTTTCCGTCATAACGCAAATGCTAATGGTAACCCTGTATTACAAGATGGTGATGCAACCATTCCTATGGGTTTCTTACCGAAAATTAATACTGTCATTGATGACGTATCTTATAACTTTGGTTATAAAAAATCGTTCGATAATGACTCAAGCATTGATTTATCGTACACCTACGGTGAAAACAGCATTGATTACACCACAAGTGACACTATCAACGGCTCTTATGCTAACTACCTTCGCTATGACCAAGGTTTAACGGCTGATGAAATTCGTGCCACTATCCCACGTTCAGCGTATGCATATGGCCTTGAATTATCACTGCAAACTCTAAACCTTGATTACACCAAAGATTACGACAACTTCTCATTAGCACTAGGTGCTGAGCTTCGTACAGATGAGTTCCGTATTCTTGAAGGTAGCGAATACGCATACCGTGATTACGATACAGTTGATGGTGTGAGCATCTATTCTGGCTTAAATGGCGGTGTAGGTAGTGTTGACGCTGCAAGCGGTACGCAAGGTTTTGGTGGCTCAGATCCGGCATCATCAGTTGATGAGTCGCGCGATGTGATCTCATTCTATATGGATGCAGAAACCTATGTTTTCGATGATGTAATTATTTCTGGTGCGGTACGTTACGATAACTACAAAGGCTTTGGCGATACAGTTAACTTTAAGTTAGCGGGTAACTGGTCTGTGACTGAAGATGTGTCTCTACGTGGTGCATTAAGCACAGGTTTTAGAGCACCTTCTATGCAACAACTTTACTTTAATAACGTAAGTACACAGTTTGTTGTAGGCGATGATGGCAGCTTAGTGGCTGAGCAAGTAGGTACGTTTAGAAACGACAGTACCTTAGCGCAATCAATTGGTATTCCTAAGTTAAAAGAAGAAAAATCACAAAACCGTAGTTTAGGTATTGTGTATAACGTGACCGACAATATCAATTTAACCATTGACTACTACTCGATTGATATCGACGACCGTATCGTTATTTCTAACCGTTTAGGTAAAGGTTTATCAGATACGCTCGATGCTGCACTTGAAAGTTCAGGCGCAGGTGCAGGTCAGTTCTTCTTAAATGGTGCAGATACAGAAACAGAAGGTGTTGATTTAGTTGCTACATGGAACACAGAAGGCCTTGGCGGCACGCTAGATTTCACCTTTGCTGCTAATTTCACTAAAACTGATGTGGTTGATTTATTTACGCCATCAGGCAGTGGCCTTGAAACTATTCCGGTAGAAGATGTGTTTTCTGCCCAAGAAACATCAATTATCGAAGAATGGCAACCAGAAGACCGCATTAACTTAAGTGCGCTTTACCGTTTAGAAGATTGGACTGTAAACCTATCTTTAAACCGTTACGGCGAATACACAGTTGAAGATGGTGGCCGTCAAACATACGGTGCTGAAATCTTAACTGATGTTAAAGTTAACTACTTCTTTAACGAAAACCTGTCATTTAACATTGGTGCAAATAACTTATTTGATGTTTACCCAGATAAGAACACCATTGGTAATTCGCGCTCGGGTACGATTGTTGATGCTAGCGGCAACACAATTGTTTCAAGCCCTGGTGTATTCACTTACTCACGTCGTTCAGCACCATTTGGTTTTAACGGTGCGTACTACTACGTAGGTGCAGAGTACAAGTTCTAAACTCCCTTTAGATTCCTTTATTATTTAACTTGCAAAGGGCCGTTAGGCCCTTTTTTAATGCAGTCATAAAAACTTCACTTTTTTTATCAACATAAATCCCTAATAATATCTGGACTAGACCAGATTTTAGGCGATATTAAAAATGAATGAATATTTACTGTTAACTCCTGGCCCATTAACAACATCGGACAGTGTAAAACAAGCGATGTTAAAGGATTGGTGTACATGGGATGACGATTATAACTTAGGTGTTGTACAGGCTATTCGCAGCAAACTTGTAACTTTGGCCACTAAAAGTTCTGACTATACGTGCACATTAATGCAGGGCAGTGGCACTGCGAGTGTAGAAAGTGCTTTAGGTAGTTTAGTCGCAAATGAACATAAGTTATTAATAATAAACAATGGCGCATATGGTAAACGGATGGCAGAAATTGCCAAGTATTTAGGTGTTGACCATTGTGTTTTAAATTACACTGAAACTCAGCTACCAAGCTGTGACGACATTGAAAAAACACTCTTGAGTGATGAAAACATTAGTCATGTTGCAATGGTGCACTGCGAAACGACGACCGGCATGCTAAACCCAGCAAAGCAAGTGGGCGAACTATTATCACGCCATAACAAAGTGTATATTTTAGACGCAATGAGCAGCTTTGGTGGCGTACCGTTTGACTTAGCAGATTGGCACATTGATGTAATGATTAGCTCATCTAATAAGTGTATTCAAGGTGTTCCAGGTTTTGGTTTTGTAATTTGCAAACGTGACTTAATTGAAGAATCACAGGGGGTTCCACGTTCGTTGTCACTTGATTTACATGCACAGTGGCAGTGTATGGAGAATAATCAAGGTAAATGGCGTTTCACATCTCCTACACATGTTGTACGCGCATTTCATCAAGCTCTAATTGAATTAGAACAAGAGGGTGGTATTGCAGCACGTCATAAGCGTTATAAAGACAATCAGCAACTTTTAGTCACTGCGATGAGAGAGTTAGGTTTTCAAACGCTCTTAGATGAGAGCTTACATTCACCGATTATCACCTCATTTTATTCTCCAACAGCGAATGGGTATGACTTTAAAGAGTTTTACTTGTTGCTTAAAAACCAAGGGTTTGTGATTTACCCAGGTAAGGTGTCAGATGCTGACTGCTTCAGAATTGGCAATATTGGTCATGTGTTCGAAAACGATATTACACGTTTAATTGAGGCAATATCAAACAGCAGATATTGGTTATAAAGAATGTTCACCCGTGTAAAGGCTTTGTTTAACAAAGCCTTTTTTCATTTATTGCCTTAGTGACCTTCGACAGTCATTTCAATGGCATTATGCAACCAATACTCTATATTGTAATCTACTAAACTGCCTAGTTCATCAAAGCGTTTACGAATAACTTTTAAACAGGGTGTGCCACTATTTTTTTGCAATACCTGTGCTACATCGTCAGGAAGGACAGTCACACTAATCGCGCACTGCTCATTGACTACATTTGTTGCGTATTGATTTGCCATTATTTGTGTTATCGAGCCATTTAGGTTGTGCTCAGCAAGGCCATCAAAACGCGCAGCATCACAAAAAATATCTTCAAACATCACTAAACGCTCATCAAGGCTGCGGGCTCGTTGCAAATGGTGCAAAGTGGATGCAGAAAATTCTGCTTTTAAATCATGATTGCTAATTTCTTGATGGCTAATCACTTTGGTATCAGCAACAAAGCCTTGTTGTTTTGCAAGTTCATAAAAATTTACTTTAGTGGCAGGATTCCACTTAAGTTTTGTTGGTGTTACAAACCAACCACGGCGCGTTTGGCTATAGATCAATCCTTCAGCTTCTAAACGAAGTAGCGCCTCACGCACTGTAATACGGGTCGAGTTAAATTGTTCTTGTAACAAACGCTCAGAAGGGAGTTTGTCACCCGTGTTCAGAGTCCCTTCGCTTAGTAATTGATGTATGTAATTTCTGATTTGTTGATATAAAAGCATACGGTGCCTTTTTGCTAAATACAGCTTTAGCTTAACTGATAATAAAGGGATTTATAACGTTTGATTATGAAATTAAATAGTTATCTAAGTAATCTAGCCAAAAAGAAAGTGGTTCAATATGCATATTTGGATCTTTTGCACAGTCGTCAAGTTCTCTTAATTGTAAAATTTCTTCAAAAAATGGCTGGGCTGCAAGTTGATTAGCTTGTTGTAACGACAAAGGGCCACCTTGTTGTTGCAAGGTGAGTGTACTGGCAGGCGAAAGTGTTTGCTCATAACCAGCATTCTTTGCGACTAAATAGCGTTTAGCTTGAACATGTTGAGAAACCATGGCAACGACAGCATCATTAAAGTTATTTTCTTTTAAAAAAATTGCGCCAAGCTCGCAGTGATTCACATATCCTTGCTTGGTCATCGTGAGATTTTGCTGCTGTGCGATTAAATGCCCAATATCATGTAAAAATGCAGCAACGACAGTATCAGCGCTTAATTTTTGCTGCAATGCAAGCCCAGCGCACTGGGCTGCATGAGAATACTGAGTACAAATTTCGTCATAGTGTTGGTAACCAAACTGCTCAAATAAATAACAGATCTGTGTAATTGTTTGTTGGTGTGTAATGGTCATCTAAAAAACTCTACGATTTCATATCGACTTTTCCTGCGCTGCCTATGAGGCTGGCAAGATACGTATCTATTGGATTTACATGGGTGTTATTGTCTTCTGCTCGTTCTTTACGACGAATTGCATTACGAATTAGGTAAGCGCCGACAGTTCGAAAGGGCTCAACTACAAAGTTGTCTAATGTTTGATTTACAAGGCCACAGTGTTGCCAAACAGGTGCATTCTTTAAAATTAAAGCACACAGAATATTTGCCCCTAAAAAAGACTGTACGACGCCATTACCAGAATAACCCTCGGCGTAGATAACGTTTGCTTGATTATTCAAATGTCCAAAAAACGGGAAGCCAGTGACACTTCGGTCAGAAGGGCCTGTCCAAGTTCGATCAATTTCAAAATTATGGTTAGGGAAAAAGTGTGATAAAGAGTTATTTAATAGCGTTTGATAGCGACTCGGCTGCTCAAATTTATCACTCACTCTGTTTGCGAAGCTAAAATAATTTCCGCCTTTGCCAAGCATTAATCGACCATCAGTAGTGGTTCGGTAATAGTTTACAAAAATACGGGAGTCTATTATTGCAGCGCCATGATTGAGACTTAAATGATTTAGCGTTTCAGGCATCGGTTTAGTAATTGCCATATCGCTTGAAACCAGCACGATATTACGTTGAAACTGCGGCTTTAGGGTAGGGAGCCACGCATTAACGGCAAATACTAGATGATTAGCACAAATATTACCTTGGCTTGTTTCAACATTTAGGGGGGACTGTCCGCTATGTGCTGTGTACTGGCACTGTTCAATAATTGTAATGCCTAAACTTTCAGCGACCTGTTTTAAACCACGAACTAATTTTGCCGGCTGAATACTACCACCATGAGGTGAATAATGACCGCTAATATTGGCGGCTGATCCTGTATTGATAAGAGCTTGAGTATCACAGTGTTGCCATGCATTAAGATTGTTATCCTCAAGCATTTTTATTGCGGGGGCTAACAAGTGCTTTTGTGCTTCATTTGAGGCGGTGTAATAACAGCCATCAATTCGACAATCGCAGTCGATACCGTGCTGACAAACAAACTCTGCAATTTGATGAACCGCTGACTCAGACTCTCTGACTAAAAACAGTGCCTTTTCGAAACCGACTAACTTACTTAAACTGGGCAGCTTAGTTGACCAAGTTAACATTGCACCGCCATTTCGCCCTGATGCGCCTTGCCCGCAATAGCCTTTTTCAATGATGGTAACTTTTAAATTAGCTTGTTGCTGCTTAAGTTTGATAGCGGTCCAAAGGCCTGTAAAACCACCACCTATGATACATACATCGCAATGGTGCTTTGCAGGTAATGAAAGAGGAAGCGCATAGGCTTCCTCTTGCATTGCATTATCAAACCAAAAAGGTTGAAACTGCATTATGGGCGCTCCCCTCGGCTTAGTTTTGCATCAATCTCCATTAAAACAGCTTCAATATCAGCCAGTGAGTCGACCACGAAATGTGCACCTGCAGAGTACAAGCTTTGGTAAGCTTGACGTGTCAGTTGCTGCTTTTTTTCAGCACTACATGCTTGCCACTCTTGCTCTGTTAAGCCAACCGCATTACCGCTTAATGCGAGGCCAATTGTCCACATGCCGGCATTCAAACCTTCTTCGATGCCGGGGGCTGAATCATCAATTTTGATACAGTTAGCAACTTTTTTAATGCCTAAAGCATTTACATTTTCAAGAGCCATCCAAGGGCCAGGGCGAGAACCGGCTTTAAGGTCGTCACTTGCTACCCAATGATCCGGTTGATAGCCATAGTCTGCAGCGGCACTGACTAACACTTCCATAACTTGGCGAGGGTAGCCCGAACAACTGCCTACTTTGATGTTTTGCTGTTTCAAGCGATTGATCACTTCAAGCGCACCAGGAATAGGCATTGCTCTGTCTGCTACTTTTGCCTTTTGCAATGGCATGAAAGTTTGATAGATGTGATCAATATCTGAGTCTGACATTGCTCGGCCAAACTGTGAGTGCCAGCGTGAAGCAACTGACTCCAATTTTCCAAGTGTGGCAATGTGATCCCATTTTCCCATACCCATTGGAATACGCGCTTCAGCAAGTGAAATCTCAAAGTCATAAGCTTGTTTAAATGCTTCAACAAAAATGGTAGTGGGGGCAACTGAGCCATAATCCACGACAGTTCCAGCCCAATCTAAAATGATAGCTTCTATGTTTTTCATAAGATTCTCTTTTAATTGTTTCAGGTCACAACCTGTTTTGAGTGATGAGTTCGAATAGGGGATAAACGTACTGTGAAATAACACAGTGAACATGCAACTAAAGCGGCGGCAACAATGCCAACTAAGTAACAAGCGTTAATAAAGAAGTTAAGCCAACTGAGTTCAGGCATAGCAAATGTTCTGTACAGTAAAATACTGACAGAGCCAAGATAGCCCGCAGAATCAGCAAGATAAATTAAAAAACCAGCATTAGCGACAGAGCCAACGGCAGAAATCATTCGGTCAAATAGAAAACAGTTATACGGGATGTAACTGATATAGAGACCTGAGCCAAGTAAGACCATCCACGCTTTTGCGGATATCAAGTTAGCTTCAAAAGCAAAGGTGCTCGACAATAACAAAGCGGCACCGAATAAAATAAAGCCGTGATTGACATAAAATGCGGTTTTGTTGTTTTTTACCAAAACCATCGCGCCTAATGCGATAAGGACAATAAATGACATTCTGATCCCCGCGTAGGCGAAAATGGCAGGTTCTTCACCATGGCCAAGAGCTTGCCAAATTTCAGCTGCAAAATTGTCACGGAAATCACGAAAACCAGTAAACAGCATGAAGCTTAAAATGAGGCTGCTAATACCAAACCAATACTGTTTAAAAAATTGCCAACGAGCTTTGCCATCCATAGATAAGCGTTTTTGTCTTGCTTGTTCGTCCTCTATTGTTGGTTCTGGAATGAGGGTTAAGCATTTAACACTAAACAATAGCAGCGGGAAAAATAGCGCACCTGTTGCTGCAGGCATCCAAAGTTCAGGTACATTTAGTGTATCAATAAGCCATTTGCCTACACTGCGAACAAGCCCTGATGCCAATATAAAAGTGACACTCAAAATAGCGCCTAGAATTTCACTGGTTTTTCTTCCTTCAAGAAAGCTAAAAACAAGTCCCCAAATCATGCCTAGTGAGAGGCCATTAAAAAATAGCCAAATAACATTTAACCCAATCGGAGTGATAGCAAATAACACCAGCGATATTTCTGCAGCGGCAATAAGGCCAATAATTGTTAAACCTCGTTGCTGATGCTGCATCTCTGAAATAACTTTTATGCCAATAAATTTAGCGCATAAATAGCCAAAAACTTGCGCCAAAATCAGTGCAATCTTAAAGCTTATCTGCCAACTCGGATCGTCGAATTCAGTGTAACTATTTGCAGTGAATGGCTTACGAAATGCGTACATAGAAAAGTAAGTGAGAAATGCAGCACTGGCTGCAAATAACACAAAACCGGTTCCTTGCGCACGTTTAAGCCAATTAGGGTGTGAAAACATTAGGTATCCTTTGCGGGGCAATGGCCCCGCATACAACTCAAAAACTGATTAGAACTGATAGTTAAAGCCAACCATGCCGCGTACACCGTAGTACTCTACTTGTAGAGGACGGCTTTCATCGCCTAGGTAGTATTTAAGAGGCTCGTTGGTTAAGTTATTCAGTTCGAGGTAGACTAATGCGTTTTCGTTAAGCTGATATGACGTGGTAAAGTCAACGCTTGTATTGTCGCCATAATAGCTATCAAATTGTTTGCTGCTGCCATGCTCTTCAATGTATTCACCTTTGAAGTTAACGGCTAATCGAGCTGCAAAATGCGTATTATCGTAATACACCGTAAAGTTGTAGAGACTATCTGCTTGGCGAGGAATGGAGACTTTGTCTGCGCGATCTGGAATCGTCATTTCTGAATCCATGAAGGTCGCATTAGCCATGATGCCAAAGTTATTTAGTTCAGGTGTAATAAACCCTAAATCACGATTGAACGCGACCTCGAGACCTGCAAGCCATGCGCTATCGCCATTTTCAGGGCGAATAATATTAACCCCAGTGTTATTGCCGAACTCTCCTATAGAGCTACTTTGAAAAATAGGATCGGTAATGTCTTTATAAAATATCCCCAGAGAAACTAACCCTAAGCGGTCAAAGAAGTATTCAGCCATTAAGTCGACATTGTTAGAATAAGTCGGCTCTAAATTTGGGTTACCAGAAGTTAATTCGTTGTCTGCTTCTAAGTAAGTTGCACCTGGCGTTAATGAGCCAAAGTCAGGACGAGCAAAAGAGCGAGTTAATGCAAGTCGATAATTGGTTTGACTGTTAGGGTGATAGGTTAAATGCAATGCAGGTAACACAGACAAGTAGTCATTGTTTGCTTTAACGCTTTCGACTTTATCTTCATCTGCAAGGTAAATATAACCGTCAACTTCGGTGTCGGTTTGAGTTAAACGAAGACCTGTTAGCATTTCCCAATTAGCATTAATGGTATATGTTGCCATACCATATAAAGATGTATGTTGTTCATTAACATCAAAGTTTCTGCCAAGTGCTCCACCATTTTCGATTAAAGCAGATTCACTCTTATCAAGCACAAACTTGTCTTTATTGTTATTCCAAAAATTTGCTAAGTCATCAGTACTAGCAACTTGTGAAAACTGACTTTGATAATCGTAAGAAAGCTCGCTTAAATAGTCACTTCGGCCCGGTTGGTCCGCTAATGTAAAATCACTCAGAGTCGGGGCTACGCCATAGTTTTCAGTATCCCATGCATAAAATTCATCACTGAACCTAGCAACGCGTTCTTTATCGCGGTATTTTGCACCTACTTTAACAATAAGGTCGCTGTTGAGTTGCCACTCAAAGTCTAAAGCGGCAACAATTTTATCTTTTTCATTCACCTTAATTTTATATAGTTCGACCCACGATAAGCCCATTTGGCTTGGGTCAAACGAAAAACCACTTGGTAGATGAGTACTGATTTGATCCCATGGATCTGAACCACCATCAATCGTGTTATAAGCGTAGTTTTTGCCTGTATCTCTGTCTTCAAGGCCTTCGTAACCGACATTTTTTTGGTCAAATCGAACTACAAAATAACTGTTATCTTCACTGTTAGGCGTGTTGCCATACCTAAATTCGTTTTCATAGCTAGATAAAGACCAATTTAATGTTTTGTCGTAGCCAAAGAAATGCTCACCAGCAAACTCAAAGCCCGTCATTTCTGTTATGAGCTCATTTCTAATATGTTGTAGCTCTGCTCTGTCTTTATCAAAACGCATACGATGCTTATAATGCGTTTCATCGTCGATTAGTGTGCCGTACATGGCACTAGCACTAACATTGCCTTGTTCTAGCTGGTATTCAACAGAACCATTTAAACCGTAAGTTTCACGAGTTCCGGTGTAATCTCTTAGCTCTAAACGATAAATACCTAAACCATCATTTCCTCGACGTGGTTCAAAGTTATCTGTTGCCCAGTCGCGTTGCCAAGCCGTTGCGTTAATTAAAAAACCTAACTTGTCATCTAAGATGCGATCGCCATAAAGTAAGTTGGCTGAGTAGTTATTGCCATCAGCTAGTTCGTTTTGACCGAGTGCTAAATTGGCATTAAATACAAAATCATCGGGTGCTTTTTTGGTTATAAAGTTAACGTTACCACCAATAGCATCTCCCTCCATCTCTGGCGTTAATGCTTTTGATACCTCTACAAATTCAATAAGCTCACTCGGGAAAAAGTCAAACGCAGTGGCGCGGCTGGTGGTTTCTTCTTCTGCAGTTGGTAATCGGTTGCCATTGATAGTTGCAGAGCTCCACTGGGCAGGTAAGCCGCGAACAGCAACAAATCGGCCTTCGCCTTGGTCGCGCTCTATAGAAACACCAGGGATGCGTTGAACTGCTTCAGCTGCGTTACGGTCTGGCAACTTACCGATGCCATCAGCCGAAATAACATTTTTAATATTTTTAGCATTCTTTTGGCTATTGGCCGCAGCCATTTCACCACGTTGAATTTGACCAACAGCAACGACTTCTTCAATGGTGTTAGCTGAATTATCCATCACAATAGGAGACAGTAATTTAACCTCATTGTTGCTTATCTCAACATCAACAATCTGGCTGCTATAACCCATATACGAAACTTCAAGTTGGTAGTGGCCTGCATCTAATTTAGCAAGCTCAAACTTACCATCATAATCAGTCACCGTTGATTGATTTGTGCCAACGACTTTAACCAAAGCACCTGGCAAGCGATTACTATGATCTGTGATAGAGCCTTGAATTTTTGCATCAGTGGCAAAAGCGCTATGCGCTGATAAAAATGGGTAGCTGCACAAAAAAACAGCTGTGCTGAGTGTACGTCGTTTAATCATCTGTTGAGCCTCTTATTTTTAAATTAATCTGGACTAGACCAGATTTGTTGCAGACAATAATAGAGAGGCTTTTTTACAAAGATGTGACGGTTTTTTATTTTTAATATTAAAAAAGGGTCAAATGACCCCTTTGATATAAATTATAAAGACGTGCTTATAGAGATTGGTACATCTTGATATTGTTTTATTTTATCAAGCAAGGTGACCAAGGTTTTATGGCTGCTTTGCTCACTTGCTGTTACTTGCACATTGGTCATTTCAAACTGTGCGGCAAATAACGCAAGGTTAGCGATTATCTGCTCTGGTGTGATAAGCCGGTTTGCAAAGTAAATACTGTCGTTTTCAGTGATAATAAATTGCGCTTGCTTTTTAGGGTTTTCAAGACTTGGTTTTGTTAAAGGGCGGTTCACTTCAATAGCGCGCTCTTTAACAAATGAGGTTGTGACGATAAAAAATATCAGCAAGATAAACACAATATCGAGCATTGGAGTCATATCTACATCAGCGTTTGCAGTGGTTTTTTTATGTTGTTTCACCATAATTAGGTCCTTGTTGTTTTGACTAAGCCACAAAATTTACGATTAAGTGGACTAGCCATAGTCGTGTTAAAAACACGGATTATTTTAAAATGCTGGGCGCCACAGCAGTTTTTCGGATCCTAAATTTAAAGTTAGCAGCTTTTAAAAAAACGGTGGTTAAATAAATATTCTAAGTTTATTAAATGTTTGTAGCGTTTTTGTTGGTAAAAATATTTATTAACTTTGGTGAAATCATTTTGAAGTTTATCTGGTCATTTTTGTCGGAACTAAGTTTAAAGGATGGATAAATGATAAAAATTACGTCTTTAGTTTGTGCAATGTGTCTTGTTTTACCGACAGCAAGTTTTGCTGAGCAATCAGTAAACGGGCAAGATTTTATTAATTTATTCGAAAAGCTTTCAGGTAAGCAACCCGGAATCAGAAAAGGTCACGCCAAAGGGGTGTGCGCTGTCGGCACATTTACACCTAATCAAGCTGCAAAGCAGTATTCAATTAGCCCTTTATTTAATGCGCCATCAAAAGCAAATATTCGTTTTTCTATGGGCGGTGGTAACCCTCAAGCTGATGAAACATCACGCTCGCCGCGAGGAATGGGGGTGCAGTTTTTACTAGAAAATGGTGATGTGCACAATATTGCAGGGCTAACAACGCCTGTATTTGCAGGGAACAGCCCAGAAGCGTTTTTTGGTTTGCTAAGTACATTAGTACCTGACGAAAAAACTGGGCAAATAGATTTTGCAAAAGTAAAAGCATACAGAGAGCAAAACCCGAGTACATTAGGGCAATTTAATTGGCTGCAAAGCCATAACCCGCCAGCATCTTATGTGTCTTCACGTTATTTTGGTGTGCATACCTTTTACATGGTTGATGAAAAGGGCGCTAAGCATGCCTTTAGATGGACCATGGTGCCAGAAGAGCCAGAGCAGGTGCTAACAGAAGAGCAAATGAAAACCTTCCCTAAATCATTTCTGGCTATGCGACTTGAAGAGGATTTAGCAAAAGGGAAGATTCATTATCGTTTTCAGGCTGAATTAGCTGAGCACGGTGATGCATTAACGGACCCTTCAGTACGATGGCCTGCTGATCGCAAAACAATTAATTTAGGAAAGCTCAGCATAGAATCGACAGGTGACTCAGGCTGCGACCTCACAAATTATGACCCAAACCTACTATCTAAAGGCTTTATGCCGAGTGATGACAAAGTACTTAAATTACGCTCAACAGCTTATGCAATTTCATTTGCAAAGCGTTTAACGGGTCAATAAATAAAACTAAATCGCTTGGCGGTGCTCCCGATTATTTGATTACCAAATAAACTTGGTGGTTTAACGACCAAGCGATTTTAATGTAAAAGTTGTCGTATATAGTTAAAGTCATATTTTTCAATTATGTATTGTTTTTATTCACTTTACCCATATCTATACATTTACTGAAAAAATAAAGGGAATTTTATGAATGTAACTTTGCGTGATGTTACGAAGGATAATTGGCTAGATGTAATTCACTTAGAAATAACTAAAGAGCAAGAGGATTACGTAGCGTTAAATTCAGAGTCTATCGCTGAATCAAGCTTTTATTCCCATTATGTTAATCGAGCAATATATCGTGAAGATGAGGTTGTCGGTTTTATTCAATATTACCAAGAGCTTGAAGAAGGGCTACCTGATGAGTTTTACATTGCTCAGTTTATGGTTGATGTAAAATATCAAGGCCAAGGTATAGGTAAAATCGCAACAGAATTAGTAATTAACGAGATGAAAAAAATTCCAGAATGTAAAAAAATAACCATACTCTACATGCCTGGCCACCATACGATGCGAAAATTTTATTCTCAGTTTGGTTTTGTGGTTACCGAAGAGGACGATGAAGACGGTGTTGTAATGGAACTTGATGTTAAATAGCTGGAACGCTCTTTTTTGGACATAAATAAGTTAGATTCGACAGACGACTCTATGCCAAAAGCGGACGGTGGTAACGCCTCAATAACCGGCGCAGCTTTGCTGCGTCCGGCGCCGAAGGGGCGTAGTTAATTGACTTGTTAGCGCCACTTCAATTTTGATGCTTCAAATATTAACTTGTCGTAAATTTGTTTTTGATATAGAGCATCAGAAAATGGGGTGAGCTCTGATGACTCTACATTGGATAAAGAATCAATCACAAATATAACTCCATTGACATTCTTTCCCCAGTACTGGTTAACTAATTTTCTATCTTCGCTTGGCAATTCAGATAGTTTTTTAGAATTAAAGGTAATTAAACGAGTTGCCCTTTCATTTATTTGAGCAACCTCTTTATATGAGTTTCTTGGTATTTCTAATTTCAAGTCAACATAGTTTCCGGAACCTATATATACACGAAAAAGCCCGGGGCGCTTAATTGATACACTTGCATTTCCAGAGTTGGTTATTGATGCAGTTATGTAGTATTTTGAATTTTTTGAATTTAGATCTTGTATATATGAATCAATTTCTTCACTTAGTTTACTGAATTTCTCATACAGAGAAATCTGGCCTTTTCTCGTTTCCTCAAGCTCATTGGTAATATGTATAGTTATCTTATTTTTTAAATTATCAAAATACTTCACATCTTTGTTGGGTTCACCATATTTTTTCTCGTGTCCTTCCCGATCAAGCTCGTCATAATAGTACGAGAATGAAATTTCTCTAATTTTTCTAGAGCTAAGCCTCAATGACTCAGTATCTTTAATTTCTTCGACATCTTTTTCTAAAGAAGTCACTCGTTTCGGATAAGATTCTAGATTAGATCTTGTTTTTTCTAAGAATAATTCAATTTTTTCTGGGGTGAACTGTATTTTCTTTAAATCATCATTAAATATATCGCTATCATCTTGAGCTGCGAATAACTGCTCGAACCCAGCTCTTACATCTCTACTGTTTACTTCCGACATCAATTTTAGTAAATCTGGAGGTATAACCACCGACTCATCTCTATTGATTCTTTTTTCAATAGAAATAACATCAATTCCTAGTTTTGGAGTTTCAACCCAAAATACTTGCCATAATGGAATGCTGATAGCAATCAATGACCCGACAATTACGCCAGATAATGCAATCCAATGATCCTTAGTAAATTTTAAATTAATCATTTAGCCCATCCTTTTCTGGTCATTACGACTCGCTAACGCCCGATTAACGGGTAAAAAATTGTGGGCTAAAATTGAGCGAAGCGAATAGCCCGCAAGTTTTTTATCCCTGTTTAATTGCTTGTTAGGCATTCTTTAAACTGTCTTCGAGTTTATTTAGCAAAGAATCAGATCTCATTAGAATTAGCTCAGCTTCTTCAGAATCAATTGTTTGCCCATGCGCAGCTGCATTACCTAACTTTACGATTTCCAGTAGAGCTTCCGATAGCGGTTTACTTATCACGTTATCGTTAGCGAGGACTTGCAATCTAATAGACAGAGAATAACTTTTACGGCCTAAGTCAGATTGATACTTCCTGATTGTTTTTTCAATCTCAACTCTGAGAGCCACAAAGGCTAACGAGGAGTTTACACCCGCGTATTTGGGTGTAGTAGTTTTATCTTCAGGTACGGCATCTTCAACCTTTTTTAGAACATCCTTTAGTTCAACTTTAATACCGCCAGGTAATTCAAGAGATTTTAAGTAAGGAAATAACCAAGGTAGACTGGCTAGAACTAAAAGAACAATCGTAATTGCATCAACAGTTATTTTCTCAACAAATAAGTGCGCACCTGCCAATGCAATAAATAAGATTGAAATTAAGATACCTAAAATTTTCACTAAACTTCCTTGAATGCCTAACATGTTTATAGCGAGCAAATTGCGCGTTTTTCTTATTGGTTTATTTTTAACAAACTTGTTAACTAATTGCTAGTGTTATAAAAATCTAGTCGTGCTAGCTTTTTAACTGTATAAAACGAGCGAAAGGGTCGTTTCTTGATTATGCGAGCCATTGAACTAAGGCTGTATATATATAGTTTTAGTTCAAAGAAATGAAAATTTAAGCGTGAAAATAAAATTGTTAATCTAGTCAAATTTATGTGTAATGGATACATTATAAGCGCTGAGCATTACAGGGAGCTGTAGTATGAACAACACCCACTTAACTAACCGAGCATGTAGCAACTCAGCTCAACAAACTATTATGCAACGCAAACAACGTGTCGTATAAATACCATAATGTTAGGCATACAAGGAAAGTTCGTGAAAAAATCTATATTAGTGTTAATTTGTTTTCTTTTTTCATTTACTAGTAATGCAAATGACCAATTCACTTCAGAGCAATTAATTGAGAAAGCTAAAGCATTTGTAGCTGCAAAAAATGCGCGTCAACAGCCAAAAACAACCATTAAAGAAATAGACTATCTTATCTCGTTGCTAGCCGATGATTTCATTGATGAACACGTCAAATTTAAATTTGTTTATTCAGATAAATCAAAACTCCGTGAGGATATGATAAGTAAGCTAAATGATGAAGTTATCTATAGTTCAATCGAAATAAATGAGATTATGGTTGGCGCTGACGTAGTTTTTGTAAAAATGACTGAATCAGGTAAAGTTAAGCCAGCTCATTTAAACAAAACTATCGAGTACACTAAAACCAATATTGTTTCACTTGAGTTTAACCAATTAGGTTTAATTAAACATATCCGGCGTCATCACGGGTAATTGGAAGCTAGCAAAGTGAAAAAGAATTAGGGCGTCTAAATATTGGCTAGATGTCCGTCCCTCAGTGATTTTAGCTAACATTAATACATTTTCTATGATGTAGTTATGTCTTAAGTGATTAGTATAGAAATCTCTAAAATAAGTTTTTTACATAGCTTTCAATGAGTATTACAGCACTGTGTATAGGCTAACGGAGCAAGGTTTGGCTAAAGTCAAAACATAAAAATTTATTTAAAGGTAATAAAGTGAACATCAAGTATATGTTATTGCTCGTTATAGTTTTCTTTAGCTTAGGCTGTACTACTTCTGGTCAGCTTTATTATGTTGATACTGAAGGCAATGAAAAGCTTGCTTGTGACGTAGAGTTTATTGGTATGCCAAGTGTCGATAAATTTGCTGTTGAATATGCTTTAAGCCTTTGTGCCAAAAGTATTGTCAAGAAAGGCGGAGTGATAAAAGAAGAGCATCTTTTATCGATTGATACAGCTATTCCCTTAGCTCCGTGTGAAAAGGCTTGGACACATGAACTAGTTAAGCAGCAATATCAGTCTAATAATTTAACTAAGAAAGAGTATGGGTATATTGTTGCTAATATAGACCTAGGTTTGGCTACAGTGAATAAGTGCACATAAATGTTACTTAAAAGGACGTGAAATGCTTGGCTTTACTCATTGTGTTCATTATTTTAGCCAACTATTAAATGCTGGCATCATGTTTTCACGGAGTAGTGGTGAATTAAGGAAACTGGGATGGCGCAATTTTTAAAGCTTGCCATTGGTAGGCTTTGGAGTGAGTGTTATAACTCTGGTGATGGGTCGCTCAGCTTCACATATAAGCCAAACATCAAGCAGTCGCTGAATAGAGTATTATGAAGAAATTGTTATGGATTATATTGTTCTTTTAGGCTTTGGAATTGGCGGATTGTATATTTACTTTGCTCCAACAAAGAAGTTGTTAAAAATTGATTTTGGTTTAGCTAAAATATATTACAGGAGAGCCAAGGACAAAGGTGTTGGTTTAAATAAAGCACGCGAGCATTACAACAAGCTAGGTAAAGCTTTTGTTTTTGTGTCGATAACGGGGATTTTAATAAAGCTATTCTTTGTTTTATTATAGTCAGTAACATAACAAGCTACCTAAAGAGGTAGTAAAACTTTGCCTACGCTACTTTATTGAGTATTTTAGCGAAGCATTTTTGCCATTTAGGTGAGAATTATAAATCATGGAAGGTTTTGTGAAATTAAAAAGTTTTGACGTCTTCTTAATAATTCTTTCTTCTAACGTCTTGGCTTGAATCTCGATGGAGAGTTTAAGTTTTTATTAAAGTAAGCTTATAGCTATATGTCATCTAAAGAAATTTATGTTGATATCCCCAACAAATTGAATGATAAATAGTGTTTACCAAATTCTTGCAATGGCGTTTTACTTTCAGGAGATACAGTGAGATTTCTAGTATTTTTACTTTCATTAACTCCCTTGTTTAGTCTTGCTTGTTCGACTGAAAATACGAGTGGGTTATCAGCTTTTAAAACTCAAAGTATTTACGGTGAGATATCGCATATAGAAGTTTACTACCCTTTGGATTACGGCGACGCTCAAGCTTTTCGAGCTGAAATTTCGTTTGAAAGCAATTTTGATCAACCTGTATTAACTGTTCCCACATTTGTTAATGAACCATTGGATCTAGAACACAGTCCAGAATTGAGACCTTATAGAGTTTCAACTTTCCAGCTTGCTACTAATATGCTAGATAAAGCTTCTATAGCCATTTATTATAAGTTTCCGAAAAGAGATGATGGTTTAATAACATTTTGTATGGGACCAAGAGTGATATACAAAATAAGTGACTTACCTGAAAAGTCTCTATAACAAACACATTAATAAATGAATGTTTATAGGCTAGCTTATGTTTACAGAACGTTAACTTTAGCCAGTCATAGAGCATAAAGTGTTTTATAATTTTGATGGCATTAAATGATCTAACAGTAATTTTTCTCACCTTGAGCGAGATTATTTTTCTGATTAGGGCTAGTTAGAGGTTTTCGAACACTTACCGATTTTACTTTTAGTTTAGTTGATTGATTCGTTTAAAATGAAAATTACGCAATGATGAACACCCCATCAACTTGAGCCCTTGTCGATGGGATGTTTAGTTTTATTACTCAATGAGTGAATTGGCGTACATTAAACTTTTAGGTTATTGCTAGATTAAGGTTGTTGACGGGTAGGAGCAATCTGTAACTCACGAAAACACACATGTTGTGGTTGCTCTTGAATAAATAGCGCAGCACGAGCGATATCATCAGCAATTAGTACCCCACCCATAGCTTTTTTCCATTCGTTGTAACCTGCTTTTATATCATCAGATGTTGTGTGGCCAAGCAATTCTGTCTCAACGGCACCAGGGCAAATACTTGTTACGCGTACCCCAAAGTCGGCCACTTCTTCTCGAACATTTTCTGTAATTGCTGATACGGCGAACTTTGAGCCGCAATAAGCTGCATGATTAGCAAATGTCTTTTTACCAGCTATTGAACTAACGTTAATTATGGTGCCACTATTACGTTTTTTCATAGCAGGTAAAACAGCTTGCATACCATTTAGTAATGCTAAAACATTAACATCGAACATTTTTTGCCAT
This sequence comes from Pseudoalteromonas sp. S1650, assembly GCF_005887195.1. NCBI lineage: Bacteria > Pseudomonadati > Pseudomonadota > Gammaproteobacteria > Alteromonadales > Pseudoalteromonadaceae > Pseudoalteromonas > Pseudoalteromonas sp. S1650. The sequence goes on from NZ_PNDF01000038.1 coordinate 54,503, forward strand.
TCAGTAGACTCTTGTGTATCTATTTGGCCCAATAACATGACACCTGCATTATTAATTAAGCACTCAACAGGGCCGTATTGTGCCTCAGCTTTTTCTATAGAATTAGAAAACGCTTCTTTATCAGTAACATCTACCTGTTCACAGATGCAATTTTGAAGATTCAAAGCCTTTAATTTTTCAACTCGTCTTGCAACAAGTAAGAGTGGGTAACCGGCTTCGCTAAAGTGCTTAGCAATAGCTTCACCAATGCCTGAACTTGCTCCAGTAATCACTACTAACTTTTTCATTTATTACTCCTCTAGGTGAAATTAATTTAAGTTTTAACTATCTATTTCTAATGATGTTTTTCTGAAGCTTATTTTATTTATTAAAGATTTGATGATATATAGTCATTAATTCACAATACTGTTTACAGATTTGAGCGAATCTATGTGGTTAAGTTGATTTTAATGGGTATAAAACATGAAAAAAGACATCAATTATGCTGATATCAATAGCTTTCTTATTTTGGTCGAAGAGGGAAGCTTTACAAAAGCAGCCAATAAATTAATGTGCTCTCGCTCACAAATTTCTAAACAACTATCTCAATTAGAGGCTGGTCTAGGTGTCAGTTTGTTAGTTAGGACGACGCGTACGCAACATTTAACACCATCTGGTGAGCTTTTTTACGATAAATGTAAAAAAGCTTTTGAGCGCATTGAACATGCTATAGATATAACATCAGATACTGCGTCACATACATCAGGTGAAATTAGAATAAATTGTGTCGGGGGGTACATTGGTGAAAATGTTATTGGCCCAATGGTTACTGATTTTATGCAGAAGTACCCACAAATTAATGTTGTGTTAGATTTTAGTAGTCGAAGAGTCGACTTAGTAGCAGGCGAATTTGATTTTGTATTCAGAATGGGAGACTTAACAGATTCATCATTAATCGCAAGAAAGTTAACTGAGCTTACAATAGGCATTTATGCGAGCCCAGAGTACATTAAAAAGCATGGAGAACCATTAAACCCAAAAGATTTAATTAATCACAAGTGTATAGCAGGTTCATTGAATACATGGACTCTATTAAGTGAGCATACAAATGAGAAGCAAGAGGTCATCGTCCAAGGTGATCTTGAGTGCAAAAATGGCAAAGTAATGGTGTACTCTGCATTGCGTGGTAATGGCATAATCCGAGTTCCAGAAGTTTACTGTAATTCGGAGTTAAATGACGGCACCTTGATCCCTGTTTTTAAGCATTGGCACCCTAAGGCAACGCCATTCTATTTGGTCTTTTTACGAGATAAACATCAACCAATGAGAATAAAAGTATTTAAAGAGTTTGTTTATAAAAACTTTATGCATTATCTAAATGGTGGCTCTGGCTCAAATTGCTAGCTCAGCTATTTTTAAGTGACATAGTTTACTGAATTTAGCAAAAGGGCTAATTGACAAGAAACTTTGGGCAACAAGACTGGTAGCTGTCAAGAATAAGGAAAGAGTTGTTTATGTCACCTTATGTAAATCATCCCCGTTATGGGTGTAAGCCGATTCGATCTGGATACCAATACTCTGTAACAGAAATAAAAAATTCTTATTGGCGATATAAACACGTTAAGTTTCTCGTTGGGACAGCTATACCTGCTAATACAGAGAAACAGAATTATGGGGTTTATCCGAGGGAGAAATACATTGATATAGAAGAGTTGTGTGAGGTATGTAATAGACCTTTTATTTTCTTTGCCTTGGAGCAAAAGTATTGGTTTGAGGTACTCAGATTTTATATTGATGCGCACTGCACAAAGTGTATTGATTGCCGTAAAAATGAACAAAAACTAAAGAGGTTACAAAAGTCTTATTGTGATTTAGTTACAAATAAAAACAGGACTTCAAAACAAAATGAAACATTAAAAAAATTGTTTGTAGAGTTAACTAGGCTCGGAATAATCAAACATAAAAATAACCCTAGTTTTTGAGATAAACTTTAACAATCAATTACGGAAACATTGCTACCTGGTAGATTAGATTTACGCTTAATATGGCAATTATAGGGATTTAGTTACAGAGTCTAGGGATGATATTTAACTATTCTAACAATATAAAAGCCCAGCTTAACTGGGCTTTGCACTCTCACAATTTAATGCTTTTTCATTTTACTCATTTCAGCATGACAACTTTGAATTGTCAGTAGGGTTTTTGATAACGCGGCTTCACAATCATGGGGTTGTGGCTTTTTAAGCGCGTGCTTGATTTCGGCTAGTGTTTTATCTTCAACTTCTTCAAGCTCGCTAATATAGGTGGCGTTTTTGTCGGCACCGAGTTTGGTGATTACTGATGTATAAGCTTTACGCGCTTCTACAGCAAAATCAGAGCCATTTTCGCGCTCGCCATTTTCGTTAATAGCATAAGGTTGTAAGCGTTCAACACTTACTTTACGCGCATCTATCATGCGTTGAAATAAGGCAATTATGCTTGGGTCGGTTACTTTTTCCTGTGCTTTTTCATAAAAATCGATACCGCTATTCATAACTTGGATGATATCTGCAATATGATGAACGTCTTGTCCTTGATGAGTATTCATAATGACCTCTTTTTGAATATTAAAAACAATGCAATTAGATACTTGCAAAGCATATTCCAGTTCATTACTTAAATATAAAGTTATTGTATTTCAGTTGGTTATTGGTTTTTAATAGGAGGGATGCTGCTGATAAGCTAAGCTAACACTTTGCTTATCAGCAATAATTACAACTGGTTGGTAAAATCTTACTTAAGCTCGTCGGCTACTTCTGCAACCTTTTGGCGTAACCAAATATGGCTTGCATCACGGTGTAATAGCGGACTCCAAATCATATCGAGCTCAAACGGCGGAATAGGGAATGGCGGCTCAAGAATTTTAAGGCCCGGATCATCTAAATAAATATTTGCGGCTTTTGATGGTAAAGTCGCAACCAAGTTTTGTTCTTTCGCTAAGTGAATAGCTACATGGTAGTTACGGGTAAAGGTGGCAATATTACGGTGTTTACCAAAGTGAGCGAGCGCCTCATCAACCCAACCTAGCTTTTGCACATCTTTAGGGTCCATACCAACACCGACACCAAAGCCTGTCTTACTTACCCAGATATGGCGGGCTTTTAAATAGCTGTCGAGGCTGAAGTCTTTGATAATCGGGTTATCTGCTTTTACTAAGCAGCAAAAGCTGTCTTTCCAAATTTGTTTGTAGTGAAACGATTGCGGTAAGTTTTCAAAGCGGTTGATAGCCATATCTACCTTACCGTTTTCAACGTCGTGGAAGGTTACATCACTTGGGGTCAAAATATCGAGTGTTGTATCGGGCGCTTCTTCGTGTAATTTACTTAATAAGCGGGGAGCAAGGGTACTTGCTGCATAGTCACTGGCCATGATACGAAAAACACGTTTACTTTGTGATGCTTCAAATTCGCGGTTTGGGGCAAGTGTTTCTTCAAGAGTCATTAAAATGCCGCGGATCACCGGCTGTAATTCTTTTGCGCGCTCTGTGGGTACCATACCTTCGCTGGTACGCACTAAAATAGGGTCGTTAAATAAATTACGGAGCCTTTTTAAGCCATTACTCATAGCAGGTTGCGTAATGCTTAGCTGGTTAGCAGCTTTAGTGACATTACACTCCCTTAGTAAAGTATCTAGGTAAACAAGTAAGTTTAAATCTATTTTACTTATATTCATTGTGTGTCCTTGGTGTTTACCAATAATGGATAAATCGTTGTGCAGCAGGGTATGGATAAATGTGGCTAACTACACCTTGCTTATAATTGTATTGTGCTTGTCGCCAATAGGCTGGATCTTCAAGCTCTGGGTGTGTACTCAATAAATATTGCTTATACACTGGGTTTGCTGTCACAAAGGTACATAATTGCTCTGGAAACACATCTTGTGGTGCCACAGAGTAACTTTGCTCATTGGTTAAGTAATCATCGTACGACTTTGCTTTTGGTAAGGCCCGAAAGTTCATGTCTGTTAGGTACTGAACTTCATCATAGTCGTAAAAAATAATGCGATTATGTTTACTCACCCCAAAGTTTTTCAACAGCATGTCGCCCGGGAAAATATTTACGGCGATCATTTCTTTTAATGCTTGGCCATATTCTTCTATCGCCTCAAACGCTTGTTGTTCACTGGCATTTTCAAGATACAGATTTAACGGTGTCATGCGTCTTTCAATATACAAATGCTTGATGATTAACCATTCGCCTTCAATAATCATCGAAGAACCAATGGTTTTATGTAGCTCTGCAAGTAATTTACTATCAAATCGGGCTAGTGGAAATACGACGTTCGAATACTCTATGGTATCGGCCATGCGGCCAACACGGTCATGGCTTTTTACTAATTGATAGCGTTTTAATACGGTATCGCGGCCAAAGGGTTTGCTTTCTCCAAAGGTGTCTTTAATGACTTTAAACACATAACCAAACGAAGGCAGGGTAAATACCATCATCACCATACCCGGTGTACCAGGGGCAATTACAAGCTGATCGTTTGAATGATCTAAATGACTTAAAAACTCTCGGTAAAACTCGGTCTTACCTTGTTTATGAAAGCCTATTGCATTGTAAAGCTCTGCCAGGGTCTTGTTTGGCATAAGTTGATTTAAAAAGCGTACTAACGCTGATGGCGCATGGGTTTCAACCATAAAATAAGCACGGGCAAAACCAAAGATAACCCGCATTTGCGATGATTTGGTGAGTAGGGCATCGAGGTATAACCCTTTGTCTTCATGGTGTAACACCGCAATAATAAATGGCTGTACGCCACTTTCTGATACCACACGGCCAACAATATAAGCCGCTTTGTTACGATAAAAAGGGGCTTGCAGTATATCAAAACGCATTTGCCATGCTTGGTGATGTGTGTCGGGCGCTTGTTTATAAAAGGCTTTTACCAGCAAGCGAATATCGCGTTCTAAATCAACAAAGGGCGCTTTAAAGTCAAACTGATTAATAATTTTGCGTATCGTGGGTCTTAAGCCATCAACAACAGGGTGGTAACTGCGGTATTCAACTTCCATTGGAAGTGCGGGGGCATCTGCAAGCGTCGCTTTTACAAAGATAAAGTCATTATTAAAATAACGACGATGAAATAAACGACAAAAAACAGAGTTGTAAAAGGTTTCGGCAAGTTCTGCCTGAGGGTGGAAGCGCAAAAATTGCTGATAAAGCTGTTTGGTTTCGAGCCAGCAGGTTTGATCTAAGGTAATAATTTGCTGTTCGTTGAGCGACTTGAGCTTAGCAATGGTTTCGTTAACCCGATCATCGTAATGGCTAATTCTAAGTTTGCTAATCTCATTTATTTTTTGCCAATCACGATGGGCAAACGCAAGTGGTGCTTTGGCTGTAATTGCTTGAAAGAGTTTATAGTGATTGCGAAACCCAGATAAAATTAACTCTGCAATGTGTTGTGGCTGCATATAAACTCCTTACTAATACCAACATAGAGCAATAACTCTATTGGTGTTAAGAATATGTTATTTATTCTTCAAACCCAATAGTAAAGTGTATTTAATTATAGCGAGCGAGTTTTTTCTCAAGTTTTGCGAGTTTTTTATTAACGCTTTTTACGTCGCGCCCGTATTGCTTGTTAATTGCTTTTAGCTGCTTGTTGATGTCTTTACTAATTTGCTTTGCTTCTTTGTCAGACAAAATTCGGTTTAAGCGCTGCTCTTGCTGGTACTGAGCTCGGTCTCGATCACGGCTTAAAATATCTAAACGGTGTTTATAGCTGCGAATTTCAGCTTCGAGGTTTCTGATAATTTGCTGGCGCTCAAGCTCGTTGAGCTCTTTAACAAAGTTTTGCGGTGCTTGTAAGTCAGGATCGGTTACTTGAATTTTATGCTTGGTTGCACGGCTACCACAGGGGAGCTCACTAAATACGGTGCCTCTGTCTGTGACACATTTATAGTATTCTGTGGTGGCAGCAAGTGATGTGTTGGTAAAACAAACTAGTGTAAGTGATATTAGATAAATGATTATGGCTTTCATGACGTCCGTGTCTCCTAATCAAATAAGGTGTCTAATATCTAAAGCTAGCTCGAAATAATGATTTATCAATAAGAGCTAGGGCGTATATCGTTTCAGCTTTTTAATGCTTTGCACTAAGAATGGAATATCTAGGCCTTGTTCAATTGCAAAGCCTTGTGCAGCTGAAATGTTTTTAAAGTTACCATCTGAATCAATCAGGGTAATTCTGTCTTTTTTAAATGCGATGAACACATTTTGCGAGTAATTAACACCGGTGTCGTCATGGCGCTTGTATAAGTTACTGCCTAACATGCTTTGTTTAGCTAGGGTTTTGCAACCTAAATAATGGCCTACGCTGGTGGCGATAATATCGCTTGGCTGAATAAGGCCTTCGGTTTGTACAACTTTTTTATCTGAGCTGTATAAACGAGAGGCTGTAACAATACCATTGCTCTGCTGTGCAAGACTAAAGGCAAACACGGCATTGGCTGATTCGCGAGCTTGTGTTTTAGCGTCTGCACGTACAAGGCGAACCGCTGGGTTTTGGTCGTCGTTATTAATAAATTCGAATTGCTCAAAACCATTAATTTGAATTGAGCGATTATCAGCAAGCCACACAGGCAGTTGCTGTTTGTCTAGAATAGGGGCTTTGTAAAATGCTGGCAGGCCATACACTAAACTAAATAACGTATCTTCGGTTTCTACAGGTTGTAAGAACAAGTCTGTTTTACGTAATGCTGGCTCAGTGGCAACAAATTGTTCAAGGTCAGCATTATTTTCAAATACTAAAATATCGATAGTCACACTCGACTCAGCTTTACACTCGGCAAGTGGAGTAGGTGCTAAGTAATCGATATTATGTGGGTCAAGCCTCACATCGTGCGCTTCTTTGTAGCTTTCTAAATCAAGCAAATCGTTTTTAGCTAATAAGCTTTTTGCTGTTGTAGGGTAAGACAACGGCAATACATTATCTTGTTTAGTGATATCAAATTTTAAATTGGCATCTGCCCAAATATGAATACTGTGGCTAAGTGCAAAGCACACTAAAATAGTGCTGGTTGCATAGCGCGGGAACTTATATTGCTTTAAACGCGCTAGGTGGTGCCACGTATAGTTACTGACTAATAACTGGAACGCTAAAATTAGCAGCACAATGCCGCCCGCAAGAATCGTTGTTAATGCCGGTGAGTTTGTTAAGCGGTGCCACAACAAAGAAACGATTTCAGGTAGCGCAGACGTGTTTAAGTGATAACCCAAGTTAAAATAAACATAGGCATCAAGCGTTAAGAATGACGCGCCGAGGGTTGCAATAATGGCTGCCATCCCTCGGATATGCCGAGGGTATGGAAACACTAAACTTAATGGAAATATCGTTAAAACAAAGGCAATAAAAGTAATAAAGCTGGTGTGGCTTAACCAGGTCACGAGCATATATACATAACCCATGAAGGTAGTCGGTGCACTGTCTGCAACTAAGTAGCTTAAGCTAATAAATAGCACTAACCCTATGTTTGCAAAGGTGAACCAATGGCCCCAACTTAAAAGCTGACTTACTTTTGAAGAAAACTGACTTTGTTGCGATAAATTCATAAATCTTATTTAACCGACTGTGCTAATGCTTTTGCAAAGTTGTCGGCAACAGCTTGTCTTTTCTCTGATGGTACATGCTCTTTTAAAATATGCGTGATAGAATTTCCTAAACACATAAGGCTTAAATCAACAGGCGCTTTGTGCTCTGTTAGTACATCAATCAGCTGATCAACGATTTGTTCTACTTGCTCATTAGAATATTTTGATATGATAGGCATCAGTTGGTTCGATAAAAAGAGTTATATTCCCGTATTTTAACACCAGAGGCGTGAAAAACAAAGATGACAATAGATGTTAAAAAATTAGTCGTTCATTATGTAGACAAAAAAGATGACGATACAGATATTCATTTACGCAATGATGAGATGGTTGTTAACGATAAAGTAGCCGTTTTTATAGAGCAGCTACACCATGCATATAATGGTAAGCCTGGTAAAGGCTACTGTGCATTCAGCGGCGAGAAAAACAGCATTGTTGCTTCGGCAATGCAAAGTTACCGTAACGACGAACTTGGCTTTTGGCACATGACAGAGCAAGCAACGAATGTGCTAAAAGAAGAGTTAAATAAGTATGCCTTTAACGAAACGGGTTATTTAGTTTTTTGCCATTATCAATATGTTGCAAGTGACTTTTTGTTAATTGCGATGATCAATATTAAAGAGCATTACTCAATTACTTCTGAGCTTGATTTAGCTTCATCTCGTCACTTAGATATTTCGCGTATGCAACTAGCTGCACGTGTAGATTTAACTGCGTGGGATACGCAACCAGAAGATAATCGCTATGTGTCGTTTATTAAAGGTCGTGCAGGTCGTAAAGTAGCTGATTTCTTTTTAGACTTTTTAGGCTGCGAAGAGGGCATTGATCCTAAACAGCAAAGCCAAGTTATGCTTAGTGCTGTAGAAGATTATTTATCTGAGCAACAATACGACAAGTCAGAAAAAGACGAGCTACGTAAGCAAGTTTTTGATTACTGTAATGATTGCGTAACCACAGGTGAAGATGCCAACGTTAAAGAGCTTTCTGCTACATTATCGAAAAATGACGATAGTCCATTTGAAAGTTTTTGCCAAGAACAAAACTACGATTTAGAAGAGTCGTTCCCTGTTGATAAGAAAACAGTCACTAGCATGGTGAAGTTCTCTGGCATGGGCGGCGGTGTTAGCGTGAGCTTTGAACGTAAGCATTTAGGTGAGCGCGTAATGTATAACGAAGCAACCGATACACTAGTGATCAAAGGTATTCCACCTAATCTTAAAGACCAGCTTCAGCGCTTTATGGAGCAAGACGAAAGCTAATCAGGTTCAAGCTTAAGCTTTAAGCGATAAGCCGATAGATATTATTTTTATAGCCCAGCACTTGCTGGGCTTTTTAGTTTTGGGTCCTTTAAAACACTGTCACTACAGGAAGAAACATTGCATCACTATAGTTTTGTAGCGGCAAATAGCTGTAAAGTTGTGTTAGATACTGCCAGCCTTTTCAGCAAAGATTTAGAATGGTTAAGTGAAAAGAGTTTTTATATTTTTTCTCTAATGATTAGAGGTTGTAGAGTAAAATTAAATTAATTATTTATAGCTAATATTAACTTGTTTTTTATTTTTTAATGTGGTTTTGGGTTTATTGTTAATTATATATATATTATTTTCAGGTTTCGATTAATTGCTGATGAGATGGGTGTAAATGGAAAGTTATATCGCAATTTTAATTTCGGCTGGCTTCACATCGATAATTGGTAGTATTGCTGTGATTGTCAATTTTCGAATTAACCAAAGGAATAGGAAAATAAATAACACATTACAGCTGGCTAAAGATTTTGATCAAGATCATTCATTTGTTAAGGTTAGAATGTTCATGTGGGAGAAGTTTTTAGACTTACCTAAAAATAATTATGATTGGGAAGACTTAATTATTGAATATCAATCTAACAAAAAATCACCAGAGTTAGTAAATATTACTGATAATGATTTAATAGCGCTAAATAGAGTCGCAGCTTTTTATAAAATGATAGCTGGATTAATAGAAAATAATGAAGTTGACATAAAGCTACTACGCTCTTTGTTTGGCTACAATTATAATAGGTTTTGGCAACCTTTAAGAGATAAATTCGAAACTCATACGAATAAAAATGATAGACCATTGTTTGTTAAAATTCCTGAGCTAGAGGATTGATTTTGAGCTTATGCTATAAATATGTATTGTAGAATTTATAGCAATTAAGAAATTGATGTGATTAGGAAATAAATGAAACTTGCCCAACTAAATATTGCTCTTGCTAAATACCCGTTGGATGCGCCAGAAATAAAAGATTTTGTAGATAATCTTGATTTAATAAATGGGGTGGCTGAAAACAGTGTTGGTTTTGTATGGCGATTAAAAGACGAATCAGGCGATGCCACCAATATTAAATTGTTTGATGATCCAAATATGATAATCAATATGTCTGTGTGGGAAAGCGTTGAAGATCTCAAAAAATTTATGTTTCGCACTCACCACAGAGATTTCATGCGCAGAAAAGGTGAATGGTTTCACCGCTTATCAGAAGATAGCTATGTTTTATGGTGGGTTGAAGATAAGCATATTCCAACACCTCAAGAGGCATTAGAAAGGTTGCAATATCTGCGAGATAACGGCGACACACCCTATGCTTTTACATTTAAAAGTAATTTTACGGCTGAAGATCTAAGAGGTTAAATGGCTCTTTCATTTAATACACCGAGACTAAACGTCATTGAAATAAACTCTAATACCGCTAAATTAGAGCAAACTACTTTAGTTAACGCTTTACCTTCGATATTAACACCTGCTGTAGTTGAGAATTTACCGAGTTATTTTCAGGGGATAGATTCTATAGCTGCTGCTGAAAAGTGGCTGGCTAACATGCTTAACGAGTGCCGTTTACTAATGCTGCAATCTCAACAGCAAGAAGTTGTTGGGCTTTTATTTATCTATACCGAAAAGCATGATGCTCATATCGGTTATTTGTTAGCTGAGCAATATTGGGGGCAGGGTCTTGCATTTGAATTATTGCAGGGATTTATAAACCTCGCTGGTACTCAGTCACACTGGCATAAGCTCATCGCAGGTGTTGACGAGTCAAATACACCATCAATTAAGCTTTTAAAAAAGTTGGCTTTTGAAGAGCAAGCATCTAAGGAAAATGGCATGTTGTTTTTTGAATTTAATTTAAAACAAGGCACACAATAATGACAATAACCGCATTTTTAGTTAACTCTTTTAGTGCAAATAATTCAGGCGGCAACCCAGCAGGTGTCGTGTTGAATGCAGATAAACTCACAAACGCAGAAAAACTGACGATTGCAAAAGAAATTGGCTATTCAGAAACCGCATTTGTGGCGCAAGATCATGAAGTTGATTTTGCTGTGTCATTTTTTACGACAACTGAAGAAGTTGATTTTTGTGGCCACGCAACCCTAGCTGTGTTTGCTACGCTCTTCGAACAAGGGTTATTAAAACCTGGCTATTACACTCAACGAGCAAAAGCGGGCTTGTTAGGTGTAACAATTGCCGAAGATGGGCAAATTACCATGGAGCAAGCCTTGCCAAAATACCTAGGCAACTTTGCTTATGACGACCTTGCAGGCTTATTAGGGCTTGATGAAACGACTCTTGCAGAAACTGGCTTGCCGATCGATGTAATAACTACAGGATTGCCGGATATTATAGTCGCTGTGCCGAATGGCTACTTAGATAAAATTGTTATTGATGAGGCAGCGCTTAGCGAGTTCTGCCAACAGCATAATGTGATTGGTGTGCATGCCTTTGAATTATGTGAAGAGCAAAGTGAGCTGACCGCAAGTTGCCGTAACTTTGCGCCTTTGGTTGGTATACCTGAAGAGTCAGCAACCGGTAGCGCCAGTGGCGCGCTTGCATGCTACTTATCAAAACACGTATTTGTACAGCAAGAAAACCATTTCAAGTTTGAACAAGGCCGAGCAATGGGGTGCAGTTCACATATTTCTGCCAGTGTTTATTCGGATGAGCAGGGGGTTTATAAGGTTCTTGTAGGTGGCTATGCAAATCACCTAGGTATACAAAATATTGCTTTATAAGAAGAATACATACAAAAAAGCCGCGTTATAAACGCGGCTTTTTTACTTAAGCGACTAAATTAATCAGCCGCTAAGGTTTTTGCCATATCAGCACGGGCTCTGCCAGCAGGTTTAATTGAACCTGCACGAAGGCCGCTATCTGGAATAGCTGTACGCTTGTCATGCGCCATAGCCGCTGGTGTTGGCTCTGGCTCACTATCTGCAACTGGCGTAGGTTTTGCCATTGCAGCACTTGCTGAACCTTTTACTAAAATAGTTTTTTCATTTTTAGCAGGTTCTACAGCTTTCACTGACTCTTCAGCTTGTGCTGGCTCTTCAGCTTTCACTGACTCTTCAGCTTTTACTGGCTCTTCAGCTTTAACTGGTTCTTCAGTTTTAACAGGATCTTCAGATTTATCTGTCACTTCAGCATAAAA